>CAYQRA010001121.1:0-1875 GCA_964419315.1 uncultured Saprospiraceae bacterium
TGTTCGTTACGACTTACAAGTCGTAGACGGATTAACGTTGAGGTCTCCGACCTCGTTCTAAGTATTCTATAAATTCTACTAAGCGAACAATCGGGTTTTTATATTTCAAGGGCACTGTATTTTCTAAGAGAAAAAAGAGGTGGGGTATCGACAGGTGGGAAGCGTAGTAAAAAAGATAATGAAATAAAAAAAAGGAATGGGATATTGGCTTTATCGGTTTTTTGCTTGTTCCATTAATTCTAAAATTCCAAAGGTGCTCGGGTCTAATTCATAGGATTTTTGAAAGTATTTAGAGGCTTCTTCTTTTTGTCCCTTTTTCAAATAATAGATTCCATAACTGCGATAGACGTAAGAATTTTGATCATCTAGTCGAAGAGAATCCTCAAGATCTTTTAAACCTTCTTCGTATAGCCCTAGTTCGATTTTGGCTTCTCCTCGGTTATTCAAGGCATAAGCGTAATCTTCCTCCATTTCAATGACTTTGTCGAAATCTGCTATTGCTTTTTTATAAGCTCCCAAAAGGTTATACTGAAAACCACGATTGTTTAAGGCATGAGGATTGTTAGCATTTAGTGCCATAGATTTTGTGTAATGTGCTATACTTTCTGATCCTCTATTGGTTTGGGAGTAAGCAATGCCGATATGATAATAATCTATCCAGTCTAAGCTGTAGTGTTCCTTTTCTTTATCAAAAACCTCGATGGCTTGTTGATGGGATTTATCATTGATTAAAGCGGAAACTACCAATTGAAATATGGCATGGTCTCTTATGCCTTTGTCGATCAATTCAAGATAAAGTTTCGCTGCGGCGGCAAATTTTTTCTCATTGAATTGTTTATTCGCAATGATGTATTGTTCCGCATAAGTTCTATAATAAAGAAGCTGCTTGATCTGCGCTCCATCATTAAAAACAATATTTCCATCGAATAATCTTATCGGACGTTTATCCGGAACAATGTTGACATAAAAATCTAAGAGGGAGGAGACGAGAATCAAGACGCCTAAAAACATCATTTTAGGATCATCCGAATTAGCATAAATGTAGGAGCAACTTAGAATTCCAAAAGCTAGAGAGAATAAGGGGCCACCCAATAAAATAATAAAGGCACTTACGAAGGGATCGAATTTGAAACCTGAATGAGTACATAAGCCTTGACTCCATAAAAAAGGATTGTATTTAAAAAAGATTTTAAATCGACCAAGGCTGAAAATCAAACTTTTCTCAGGATCACCATAAGATCCAATATAAACTTCAACCTTGTTTTTGGAGAGCAATAAAGCGGGAATGGCATGACCTAGTTCATGAACGAATACTGTGATAGATCTGATCGTAAGTATCGTGACGCATAAAATGGTTAAAACAACTATTGATCCTACCATATCAATTAATCAATCAAGTAAAGGATTTGGGGGCTCGTCTTTTTAAAATCACCTCTGTCTGCTTTTCCACCTCCACCTCGGATTCCCCACAGCCCTTAATTCCAGTCCCCAAACCATAAAAAATAAACAACCAAACCAATCCTTTGACTAAGAAAAAGAGGAATCCTGCGATGCCAATTTTTTTAATCCAATTTTTAAATTTGTTGTCAGACATAAAGATTAAGTTTGGATCACCCCAACATTAAATTTTTCCACGGGAGCATTATTGGCAGCCTCAATACCCATCGAAATGACCTGCCGCGTATGAGCAGGATCAATAATGGCATCTACCCAAAGGCGAGCCGCTGCATAATAAGGACTGGTCTGTTTATCGTAGCGATCTTTGATTTTATTGAAAAGTGCTGTCGCCGTCTCGGGGTCAGGTTCTTGGCCTTTTGCTTTGAGCGAAGATACTTGAATTTGCGTCAATACCTTAGCAGCTTGTGAGCCACCCAT
>CAYQRA010001122.1:0-1874 GCA_964419315.1 uncultured Saprospiraceae bacterium
AATAGCGGAAAAAGGCGTTTATAAAATACCGAATTAATTAGCACGACTTACTTAACTAGCCCAAAGATCAGACTTTCTAAGTTTTAAAAACTTGGAAAGCCTCATTCTTGAACAAGGCTAAAGTCTAAAAAATTTACGAATTTTTAAGAAATACAGCAAAGTACAGGATACTTAAAACATTTCTTAATTCTATATTAGGGCTAAGGAAATTATAAAATAACAATGTCAGCATACTTTTCTTATTGGTTTTTTGATATAATCGGACGGTTTCATCCTTTGATGGTACACTTCCCAATCGGCTTATTAATAGGTGCTTTTATCTTAGAAAGTATTGCTAGAGTTCAAAAACAGGAAAGGCGCTATGCTGGTGTGGTTTATTTGGGTACAATTTCTACCTTCTTAGCCGCAATTATGGGGCAATTATTAGCACAATCAGGGGAGTATGGAGGAGATTTATTAAATCAACATCAATGGCTGGCTTGGGCAACAGTAGGCGGTTCTTTTATTACGGCAAGTTTCTATTGGTACAGCGCAAAATTACCTCAATGGTTGCCTTTGCTATCTTTAGGCGTGACTTGTGGCGTTTTGAGTTTTGCAGGGCATTTTGGTGCAACCATCACACATGGAGAAGATTACATCAGTTCCGCTTTTCAGTCCAATCAAAATCAATACGAAACCGCATCGGATATTAGCAAGTGGACAAAACAAGATAGCCTTAGCCTCAAGCAATTGGAAGAACTCAATCTAGAAGTCAGAGCCATTTTCGCGCATCATTGCTATCAATGTCACAGTGAAGCCAAACAAAAAGGGGGCTTAGTACTAGACTCCGAAGCAGGCGTATTTGCAGGCGGCGATTCTGGAGCAGTGCTGGTGAAAGGAGCAGCGCAGGAAAGCGAATTGGTTCGCAGATTAGAGCTTCCGAAAGACCATAAAGAAGTAATGCCCAAAAAAGGAAAAACACTAGCTCCTGAATCTATCGAGTTAATCAAACTATGGATCAATCAAGGTGCGGTTTGGGCAGATGTTGGACTAAAGGTTTTTCCAGAAGCTCCAATAGCTTTAGAAAAACCAACTCTACCTCCTAAAACAGCCGCTTTTGAGCATCCCATTGATCTTTTTGTTAACCAATATTTTCAAGCAAAAGCCATTGAATGGCAGCCCTTAATTGATGATCGTCGCTTTATCAGAAGAGCTTATTTAGACATTACTGGATTACTACCTTCGCCATCGGCAGTGGAGCGTTTCCTTCAAAATTCAGCCGCTGATAAACGCGAGCAATTGGTGGAGGAATTATTAGCAGATAAAGAAAACTATACCTTGCATTGGATGAGTTTCTGGAACGATCTATTGCGGAATGATTATTCTGGTCCAGGCTTCATTACAAAAGGAAGAAAGCAAATCACCAACTGGCTCTACACTTCTTTAGAGGAAGAAAAACCCTACAATCAGATGGTTTCTGAATTAATAAATCCAACAGTGGAATCGGAAGGATTTATACAAGGCATACAATGGCGAGGAACGGTGAATGCGAGTCAACGCACTGAATTACAAGCTGCGCAGAACATTTCCCAATCCCTTTTGGGCTTGAATCTAAAGTGTGCTTCCTGTCACAATAGCTTTGTCAATAATTTGACTTTGGAGCAAGCCTACGGATTTGCTAATATTTTTGCAGAATCTACTTTGGAAATCTATCGCTGTGATAAGCCTACCGGAAAATATGCTAAAACTGCTTTCTTGTATCCCGAATTGGGAGAAGTGATGGCGGATAGTTTAGTAGATCGCATTCGACAACTGGCAGAAGTCATCACACAGCCTGAAAATGGTCGTCTTTACCGAACAGTCGTCAATCGTTTTTGGGATAGGTTATTTGGTAG
>CAYQRA010001123.1:0-1506 GCA_964419315.1 uncultured Saprospiraceae bacterium
TTAGCTAACCAAATCTGTATAGGATTCTGCATTCATTAATCCCTCCAATTCAGAGGGGTCACTCAATTTAATCTTCACGATCCAGCCTTTCCCATACGGATCTTCGTTGACCATCGTTGGATTATCTCCTTTATTTTCGTCGAGTTCTTCATTAAACTCAAGAATTTCACCAGAAACAGGCATATATAAGTCAGAGGTGGTTTTTACGGCCTCCACCGTACCAAATACTTCTTCTTTCGCCAAGGTTTCGCCTACTGTTTCTACTTCAACATAAACCAATTCATCCAGTTCTTTTTGGGCATAATCCGTAATTCCTACGGTAGCTACATCACCATCCATACTTACCCATTCATGGTCTTTGGTGTATTTTAATTCCATTGGTGCATTCATAATTCGTTATTTTGATGGCAAATTGGTTGTGTTATTCTTCTTGATTATGTTTAACCATCGGTCTAAAAAGATGATTGGCCCAAAAATATATCTTTTTGAGCCAATCACAAATTTTAAGTATACCATAAATTTTAATTCATGGTGATTTCTTCTTCTTGTTTTTGCAAAAATTCTTTCACCCATTCAGTAGTTACTGATTTTGGACGTTCTAGCGGGAAGCCGAGCGCACGTGACCAGCACAAGGCAGATAATACGCCAAGTGCCCGAGAGACGCCAAATAAGACGGTATAAAAGCTATACTCCTTAACACCGTAGTGTACCAGGATAGCTCCAGAGTGCGCATCAACATTCGGCCAAGGATTTTTCACTTTACCCAGTCCTTTTAAAATATCTGGGATTACATCAAAGCATTTCCAAACCACATTGACGATGTCAGAATCTTTAATATAGTCTTCCGCAAATTTACGCTGAGCGGTAAATCGAGGATCAGGCTGACGAAGTACTGCATGCCCATAACCTGGAATTACTTTACCTTCTGATAATGTTTTATTGACATATTCTTTGATCTGCTCTTTGGAAGGTTGACGAGTGCCTAAGCTTTCGATCATTTCAAATATCCACTTGATTACCTCTTGATTGGCCAGTCCGTGGAGTGGTCCCGCTAGTGCATTCATACCTCCAGCTAGAGAGAAATAACAATCACTCAATGTAGACCCAACAAGATGAGTAGCGTGTGCCGATGCGTTTCCGCCCTCATGATCTGCATGAATCGTTAGATACAATCGCATTAAGGACTTAAAGTCGTTGTCTTTTACGCCTAACATGTGCGCAAAGTTAGCTGCCCAGTCTAAGGAAGGGTCTGCTGCGATATGGTCTCCACCGTGAAAAGTACGACGATAAATATAAGCTGCTACCTTTGGGAGGCGAGCGATTAGGTTCATTGCATCTTCGTAAGTCGGATCCCAGTAATCATATTTGCTAATTCCTTCTGAGTATCGCTTCGCAAAAACGCTCTCTGATTGTAATGAAACAATGGCCATACGGTTCTATTACTAAATCCGTAATAAAAACCATCTACTTCTTTCTCTGTTAAATTAACCTTAGATGAACCGTGTT
>CAYQRA010001123.1:1516-1870 GCA_964419315.1 uncultured Saprospiraceae bacterium
CTCTGACTGCAAAGAAACGATGGCCATACTAAATTGCGTCATTGGATGTGTATCTGCCGGTAGTGCATCTAGTACCGCAAAAGTGTGAGCGGGTACCTCAGCTCTTTGTCGCCATTGTTCGCTTACCCAGTCCGTTTGTTCTTTGGTTGGAAGATCTCCGGTCAGCATCAGCCAAAATAAACCTTCCGGTAAAGGCTCTTTATCTCCTTCAGCTGTTGGTAATTTTTCTCTTAATTCAGGGATAGAATATCCTCGGAAACGGATTCCTTCAATTGGGTCAAGATTGGAAGTTTCCCAAATCATACTCTTTACACCTCGCATACCTCCAAAGACATTCCCTAATTGGACATCTCC
>CAYQRA010001124.1:0-1869 GCA_964419315.1 uncultured Saprospiraceae bacterium
ATCTAAAAAATGGAATTAAAGCCGCCGATAGAGAAAAAGGAAAAGCATTAATAGCTAAGTTAGAAGCTGCTTGCGGGGGTTATGGTAATTGGAAAAATTTTAAAACCGCCGAATTTACACAGACCGCCGATTGGTATGATAATGAAACCAATTGGACGACTAATCCACAACAATTTAAATCAACTTGTACCGTGGGGG
Organism: uncultured Saprospiraceae bacterium; assembly: GCA_964419315.1. Classification (GTDB taxonomy): domain Bacteria; phylum Bacteroidota; class Bacteroidia; order Chitinophagales; family Saprospiraceae; genus CALLVY01. The sequence continues at coordinate 199 of CAYQRA010001124.1, forward strand.
ATTCTGATGGGACATTGACCTTATTGAATGGTCCTAAAAAAGGAACATTTTGGACGATTAAAGATGGAATGACTTACAGCCAAGATGGGAAAATGGACAAAGAAAATCACAAAATGATTTGGCACAAGCAAGATTATAAGAGCTACTGGTTCCAATTTCCATTTAAAATTAGAGAAGCAGATATTATTTCTTATGGTGGGCAACGAACAATAGAAGGGGTAAATTATGATATAGTTTATGCTACTTGGCATAGTGAAGGTCCAAACTCCAAATACGACCAATTTATGCTCTATTTAAATCCAGAAACACATCAATTGGATTGGCTAGAATTTACCATTAGAGATATTTTTCCAATGGCGACAGGTGTTAGTCAATTTACCAAATACCAAGAAAATAATGGTATTAGTTTACCAATGTCACAATTTATTACTATGGGAAATTTAGAGAAGCCGATGAAGAAGTTACACGAAAATCATTATCAAACATTTTCATTTAAATAGTAGCCTTGCCTAGAAATTAATCAAGTTTTATGTCTGATATAATCATCATTGCCGCAGGACCCGCAGGATTAGCAGCAGCTATTACTGCTGCACAAAGTGGTTGTTCTGTTACTATTTTTGAAAAAATGGCTATGACAGGTGGAACAGCTAATCGGGGAATGGGACCTTTGGGCATTGAAAGCCGGCATACAAGAGCGAGGTTATTAGAACCAACCAAAGACGAAGCGTTCAAAGCCTTTATGGATTATACGCATTGGCGAGTAGATGCAAAATTAGTTAGGGCTTTTTTAAATAAATCAGGCGATACGATTCATTGGTTGGAGTCCTTGGGAGTGGAGTTTGTAGAACCTGCAACTTATTTTAAAGGTGCTTATTCAACATGGCATTTGGTGAAACCAGAAGGAAGACCTCCTGGCCCAGGCGGAGCGGCAACAATGATGAAAATTTTGACCCAAAAAGCACAAGATTTAGGGGTAACTATTCATTTGGAAACGCCTGTTAAAAAAATCATCAAAGAAAAGGATGTGGTAGTTGGGGTCGAAGCAATGGACAAAAATGGAAAAGTAATCAAAGCTAGTGCAAAGGCTGTAATCGTTGCAACAGGTGGATTTGGGAATAGCCCTAAAATGATTAAAGACCATACGGGGTTTGAAATGGACAAAGATATTTATCCTTTTCGAGTACCTGGTATTACTGGGGATGGTATTAGAATGGCATGGGAAGTAGGGGCAAAAAGTACAGAAATGGTGATGGAATTAGTGTATGGAATGCCTGACCCTATGAATGTTCCTCCACCATTACATGAAGCTTGCCGACAACCGCACTTATTAGTGAATTATTTGGGAGAAAGATTTATGAATGAGAACGTTATGGCAAATGTCACTTTTACGGGCAATGCTATTTCTTTACAAAAAGATAAAACGGCTTTTTTGATTTTTGATGAATCTATTTTGGAATTAATGGAGCAGGATTTTGATACTAGAAATCGGGTTTTTCCAAAAACAAAATTTGAAAATAGCCAAGCGACGATTGAGACCTATTTAGCATCAGGAAAAGGCAATTTTTATGTTGCCAGTTCCATCGAAGAATTGTGTAGTCAAACAGGAATTGAACAAGAAACGCTAGAGTCAACAATTGCTCAATACAATGTTTTTTGTGAGAATGGCTATGA
>CAYQRA010001125.1:0-1864 GCA_964419315.1 uncultured Saprospiraceae bacterium
GACCCATTGGAGAGTGGGGCTTGAATATTACCAAAAATGCCATAGAGGTAGATACGCTGGATTATCAAACCAATATACCCGGAATATTTGCGATTGGAGATATCAATACTTACCAAGGAAAATTAAAACTCATATTATGTGGCTTTCATGAAGCAACACTAATGTGTCAATCTGCGTTTAAGATTATTAACCCAGATAAGAAACTGTCTTTTAAGTATACCACTGTTACTGGAGTAGATGGTTTTCAAAATTAAAACTGTTCTTTGAGTGATTTCAATTCACGGATAAACAGAGCGCTAAATTTACAATATGAAGGAAGTAATTAATATTACCGTTATCGACCGAAAAGGAGAAAAGCATAGCTTGGAAGCACCGACCGATATGAATATGAACCTGATGGAGGTTTGTAAAGCTTATGAACTGCCCGTAGAAGGCACTTGTGGAGGGATGGCCTTGTGTTCTACTTGCCATTGCTATGTCGAATCTGCGCATGACTTGCCAGAGGCTTCGGATGCAGAGGAAGATATGATGGATCAAGCTTTCTTTGTGGAGAGCAATAGTCGTTTGGGCTGTCAAGTAAGAATTGTAGAAGACTTAGATGGTTTGGTGGTGAAGTTGGCGCCGGAGGCTGGCTAATGATTTTTTAGCTGCCCCCAAAAACGGCCTTGATCAAAATTTTGATCAAGGCCGTTTTTTTTGCTTTATTTTGAATCATAGATACCGCCTATCGGGATAGTCGATTTTGCCTAAAAAAAAGAATCTCCTACATCCGGAGGCTTGTTGGATGTAGGAGAACTAAACATACTATGAGAAAACTACACAGTACAAATATATAGTGATTTTATTTTATATAAAGGGTGGATTTATTTTGTGGAAACATATTTGATTAAAGTGGTATATATTCTTTAGAAAGTGGTAGTTGCGAGTTTTTAAAAGTAATGTATATACATTGACTTTGGGCAAAAATAAATACTTTGGAAAGTACCGATCTGTTCTTTGGCAATATATTTGGATAAAACATCATGTCTAGAACGAAGAGAAGAAAGAAAGGCAATAAAAGAAGTGGGAGATAGGTGCTTCCTAGACAAAAAAATTCCTACACCCCAGAAGGGAAAAAGGTGTAGGAAAATTAAACATACTATGAGAAAACTAGGATGAAGTTAAGGTGGCTTTTAATACTTTTAAAGGTATAATTAGGCAGTGGTCATAAATTCAGGTAAACGGTACTTGTTCTTTAGGAAACGGTAGTGGTGAGACTGGTAGAATAGCTAGATTTGACCGTTTTTGGAGGCAAAAAAAAATTCCTGCATCTCTGGAGGGAGCGAAATGCAGGAAGATTAAACAAACATACTATGAGAAAACTATTCCCAATATATGGTGATTTTTTTAAATATGAAAATATGCTTTACGTAGTGGGGAGAAATGGTGTAGAAGTGGTGTAGATGACTGAGAAAGCGGTAAAGCTCTATCCACCTATTTTCTTTTTTGTCCTTAAGTCGGTTGCCATTTCTGAATAGTCTCTATCGGAATCAACAATTCCACCCGAGTACCTTTTGCTCTTTTCTTGCTGTCCACCAAGTCATGGGTTTTTACAAAAACCCCTTTTCTCTTCGATTTATTTAAAATCTCTAATCTCCTTTGGGTGATATTGGTTCCTTTCGATTCATGATTCGGTAAGGTTGGATCATCCAATTGCAATTCTCTCGCTTTTTTACGGCCAATTCCATTATCCTCCACGATACAGATGATCGTATTGTCATCGTACAAATTGAAATCCAGCGTAACCATTCCCTTTTTCTTTTTTCTCAAACCATGCTCAATAGCGTTTTCCACATAAGGTTGGATGATCATCGTAGGAATACCC
>CAYQRA010001126.1:0-1855 GCA_964419315.1 uncultured Saprospiraceae bacterium
TTTGTTACGACTTAAAAGTCGTAAACGGATCAACGTTGAGGTCTCCGACCTCGAACTCTAAGTATGCTATAAATTTTACTAAACAAAGGAGTGGTATCGGTCGGGAGACCTAGACTTAGATCCGCGTATTACCTGCAGGTAATAGCGAACAATCGGGTTTTTATATTTTAAGGGCACTGTATTTTCTAAGAGAAAAAAGAGGTGGTGAATTGCCAATTCTGGGTGTTTTTTTGGGTGACTGTTGAGAAAGTAAGTGCTTGGAAAATATTTTTAGCCATTGGGGAATTTGAAGGAGGTGGGCGGCTGGGAAGAATTAGTATTTTCTGCTAGGGTCGAGTATAAAAAAGGCAGCGCCTAAGCGCTGCCTCGTTCAAATGGGATTAATAATGTATGTTTGTGTTGCTAGTGTGAATGAGAGGGTGTTCTCATTTTGTGTGTCCCATTTCCATTACTTTGCCATTGACCACAAGTGGCTTTTGGCCATTAAGTAATTGGTATTCTTCACCATTATCATCTATATAGAAGATTTGGATTTCGTAATTTTTTGCTTGCTTTTGGAAATTATTATAATGAACAGTTTCCACTAAGTTACCATCAAACTTGAAAGGAACTCCTTTGCTGTCTAATGTTGAATTTGGGAAATTTGGATTACTTTCAATGTAGGTCAAAACTTCATGCGTTTCCGAATTGACAATCTTCATGATAAAGTTTTCATCCAATAAAGTTTGAGGATCAGCATTGATCAATCTGAAATTAACAATCGTATATTTCCATCCTTTTCCATTGCGGATTCTGTTGATGGGTTTATTGTATCGTTTTTTCCGAGCAATGACATTGATGAATTCTACTTTGGTCTCATTTGTGATGCTTGCAATTCTGCGGAAGCGCGCTTCGCTAACTTGGCGATCCAATAGTTCTGCTTCTGTTTGCTGCTGCAAACTCTGGATTTTTTCTTTTTGTACATTGAGTCCTTCCATCTGCTGACGAACCAAAGTTTTTTCGTTCTCCAGTTCAGCAATCCGTTGCTTGTCCATTTGGCCGCTACGAGTGATATTGGCAATCTCTGTTTTTAATTGACCATAGCTGGCCTTCATTTCTTTGAGTTGTTTTTCGAAGGCATACAATTGTCTTTTCTGCTTGCTTACTTTCCCTTCCAGCTTTTTGATGTTTGCTTTTAGAGAAGTAACCTTTTCTTTCAATTGGGCTACTTGATTTTCCAGCTCATGGTTTTCTTCCAGCAAGGTTTGATTTTCCTCAACGGTTGCTGCTAAGTTTTCTTCTAAAAAATCAATTTCTTCTTCTTGAGTAGTAATGGTTTTTTCTTGCCCTTGAATCTTATTGTTTTGATTGACCCCTACGGCCAACAAACCAATAAAGCAGGCAGTACCAAGGATTCCAACGATTATTCTGGTCATGTCGAAAATATTTACGTGATTTAAAAAGTTTGTTTATTCTTGAAATTCTATCGAGTATTGAAGGCCCTCTTTATCGCGGCCAACTTTGATCGTAAAATACTCTGCTAAGCCAGCCTTCGCTAAGGCCGTTTTGGATAGTGCTTTCCCATGAAAAGAGTAGATACTTTCTCCATTCGCTTTGCTAGAAGCCACTAATTGTAGAGAAGTGTAGTAGGTTTCCAATTCGTTTTCGGCAAATAAAATCTCTAGTGCATCTCGCATGGCATTGCCACTAGATTGCTCGATAGCTACTGACTTGTAGCGTTTATTTGTACTGGAAACGGATTTTGGAGATAGGGTAGTGGGCATCGATCCCATGGTACCTTTTAGTACGACCATGTTGATCGGATCGGAATGTTGTTGGCACCCGGATAGGATCAGAAAAAAGATCACCAGGAGCG
>CAYQRA010001127.1:0-1855 GCA_964419315.1 uncultured Saprospiraceae bacterium
TGTGAAACGTATGGCGATTTCTGATAAGCCCAGATTTCTTGTATTATTTTATATTATCCAAGGTAAGGAGAAAGTCTTCAGAAGGCTCCTTTTTTCGACGAGTGACCTTTCTTTTACCGATTAATAATAAGACGATCAGTTTGTTGAAAGGTTACAGCGCTATCTTATCGTAGTAAAATCTATCCATTCCTTGCATTCCTGCAATTTTAGCAGATTCTATCTTCTAATACTAAGGAGTATTTTTAAGCAAAAAGGTTGCCTGATGCGACTTATTTTTCTTTAGTAATTTTTTGTAGGGCTCTAATCAAATCTTCCTGTCGACCCTGGAGGATGAACTCTATCCGGCGATTTTGGTTTTGACCGTCTTTGGTCTCATTGGAAGCCCTGGGAGCAAATTCTCCCTTCCCAGCAGCGACTACCTGGTTGGGGCCCAAGTCATGGTCTTCCGTGAGGATTCGAGAAAGCAATGCGGCACGTACTGCGCTGACAGTCCAATTGTCTTTATAGCCTTTATTGCGAGGAGGTTTATTATCGGTATGACCGAGTACGGTTACATTCATACTCGGGTACTTTTGCAGGGTATTGGCGATGCCTCCGAGTACCTGTTGCGACATCGTGCTGACGGAGGTAGTAGTTCTGGGTTTAAATAAAAGACTTTCTGAAACGATGACTTTTACATTCAGGTTACTGGTGGTGACGGAATATTGATCGGTCGGTAAAGTACCCAGAGCAACTCGGATGTCATTGGCTAGGCTACCCAGGGTAGTGAGGTCTTTATCGAGTTTGGCATCTATCTGGCTTAGTAAGCCTTGTAACCTGGAAATTTCCTGCTTTTTGCTAGCCAAATCTTCGCTGAGACTTTGCGTACTCGATTGAGATTGTCGGCCTTGATTTTTCATTTCTTGTTTTAAACCCTCAATGCGACCTTCGAGTTTGTCTTGCATGGCTACTAAGGCATTATTTTCTCCTTTGCGTTCGGCTACGCTGAGTCGCAAATTGATATTGCTGTCGCGGCATTCTTGCAATTCCGTAGTCCAGTAAGTCGTTTTTTTCTGTAATTCTGCTTGATGGGTCGACTCCATATTTTGCAAAGCTTCGAGGTGCTTTTTTTTGCCTACGCAAGAAGAAAGGATGCAGCAGGAAAAAAGAATTAGATAAAGTAGTGGTCGTTTCAGTAGGTGCATGAGTTGATATTTTTTTGTAATCGGATCGCAATTTACAAAAAGAAAAAGTGTCTGAAAAACCTTAAGTTTCCCAGACACTCGTGAAAGCGTGTTATTAATTGTTCAGTTTTATAGGACGAGTCTTTTCTTGGATCGTTTATCTCAAACGGAAACTAGTTGCTCCCAATAGTCCGATATCCGTGTAAACCGCGACGCGGTAGTAGCCAGCTTTTAATTTGGTAGCCAATTCGTGAGTAAAAGCAAGACGTTGGCTATCAATGATATTTGTTTCTTTAGCTTCTGCAGCCATGATGTCAGTAGCTTGGCCATTGACTTTTACTTGTGCTTTGATCGGCGTCGTCATTTGTACCGGAGAAGCTTTGTCGTCTGTAATAACCAGATAGAGCGGGCGAACTCCTTGGAATTCCGCAGGTACATCGGTCAAGTCAAAACTGATATTCAGTTTGCGTGCTTTTCTTGACTTAGTGGTTACCTTTGGTTTTTTCTTTTCTACTTCTACTCGGAAAGCAGAAGCTTTAAAGTTGGCTAAGGTTAGATTTTTAACCTCTGCCTGAATGGCTGTATTGATGCTAGTCAAAGCTTCGTTTTCTTGGGAAGCAGTTTCTAGGTTAGCTTCCAATACTCCGGTGCGAACACGGAGCGAATCATTTTGTGCCTGAACAGCAGCGATA
>CAYQRA010001128.1:0-1849 GCA_964419315.1 uncultured Saprospiraceae bacterium
GTTGCTTGCGAGTTTTGCTTTTTTGTTTTCCTCTTGCTCGGCAACTCGCCGCACGCCCTCAAAATCACCTACCACTACCAAGGAAAATAGACCAGATCGAAAAAGTGCTTTGCGATCTGATATCGTGGCGTTTGCGCTAAAATATAAAGGAGCTTCCTACAAATATGGAGGCAATGGCCCCAAAAGTTTTGATTGTAGTGGTTTGACTTGTGAGGTCTACAAAAAATTCAATGTAATCATTCCGCGAACCTCCTCAACTCAGGGAACCCAAGGGAAAAAAATTCCACAAAATCAAGCAAAACCAGGGGATTTAGTCTTTTTTCGCAGGGGAAATAGTGGAAGTAAAATCAACCATGTGGCACTGATTATTTCCAATAGCCGAGAGGGCTTAATGGTGATTCATAGTACTTCGTCGAGAGGTGTTATTGTGGAAAATATCAGCAAATCCACTTATTGGAAGCCGCGATTATTGTATATCAGAGATGTGATTGGCAATTGACCTTTTTAGTTTTATCTAGGAATATTTCATTTTTCGCAATTTATACCTTTAATTTTTCCAAATTTTTAATAATTATGGGGTATCCTCTTCATTTCTCCAGTAAATCACACGGTTTGCTGAAAAAATACTTATTTTCGTTGCGTTTTCCACAAAAATAAAGAACCACCTTAGCTCAGAAGTTGTTTTCTAGTGGTATTAAAAGAAGTCGCAAGGACTTCGAAAAACGAAGAGCCTCACAATATTGCTTTTAGCAATATTAAGCGGTCAAAGAATAAAAACTCGTATACTATGATTAATTTAATCCTTTTTGGCCCTCCAGGATCTGGTAAAGGTACACAGGCCAGTAGTTTAGTTGAAAAATATAATTTGCTCCACATCTCTACGGGGGATCTTTTTAGGTTTAACCTAAAAAATAATACACCACTTGGAGAAGAGGCAAGAAGCTATATGGATAAAGGGGAATTGGTGCCCGATGCAGTGACCATAAAAATGTTGAAAGCTAAGGTAGAGGAGAACTCAGATGTAAAAGGGTTTATCTTTGATGGATTTCCACGGACGATTCCTCAATCTGAAGCACTCAATGAATTTTTGGAGAGCAAAGGGCAAACGGTTTCCAAGTTGGTCATGCTAGATGTACCTGATCAAGAATTGATGAATCGCTTACTCAAGCGAGGAGAAACTTCTGGCCGAGCAGATGATCTTGATTCTGAAATTATCGAAAATCGACTCAGTGTATATAAAGAGACGACTTTCCCCGTATTTGATTTTTACCTAAAAGATAATACTTCCGTAAAAGTTTGGGGAGTAGGTTCCTTAGACACAATTTTCCAGCGCTTATGCTTGGAAATTGATTCTATCTAAAACCTCATTCCCTCAAATTCGCTTAGCGGAATTCTAAAATGTCATGGTATTCGGTCAGGTTTGCCTAAATTTCAAGCCCATTGTCCGATGCGATGACATTTTTTTATTGCACCTTTGCAGATATTTTTTACTCGTTACTTAGAGCTTATAAATTCTCTTCCTATGTCTGGTCAAAATTTTGTTGATTATGTAAAGATTTGTTGCCGATCTGGTCCCGGAGGGCCTGGCTCTGCTCACTTGCATAGAAGTCGTTTGACCGCCAAAGGTGGCCCCGACGGTGGAGATGGTGGCCGTGGTGGTCACATCATCTTGAGAGGCAATCGAAATCTTTGGACTTTATTGCCCCTCAAATACCGCAAGCATGTGATTGCTGGTCGAGGAGGGAATGGTGGAGAAAGTCATTCTTCTGGTGCGAATGGAGAAGATATTATCTTGGATGTTCCTTTGGGAACGATTGCCAAGGATGCGGAAACCGGCAAAGTATTATTC
>CAYQRA010001129.1:0-1848 GCA_964419315.1 uncultured Saprospiraceae bacterium
CATTGATATTTGGGCTGCCGCGATATTGAGAGCCAAAGAAAAAATCCAGGTTTTGGGCTTGGAGAATATTACTATTTTTGAACAGGATGCCACTAGGATTCCCTTGGAAACGGAAAGCATAGATTTGATTTGCTCCAACTTGGGGATCAATAATTTTGCTCAAAAGGAAGTCGTCCTCGCAGAAGCTTATCGGGTCTTGAAAAAAGGAGGGAAGCTTTGCCTCAGTACCAATCCGGAAGGAACATTTCAAGACCTATTCGCCGTTTTTGAAAAGGTTTTAAAGGAAAGCAATCACGCTGACTTGGAAGTTTTTCAAAATTACATCCATCATCGAGGTACAGCAGAAAGCATCATCGCTGAATTTACACCGATAGGGTTTAAACTCAATAAAAAGGTCGAATCGGCTTGCCGAATGCGCTTTGTCAATGCCCGTGCTATTTTTGACCATAGTTTGATCCGATTTGGTTTTCTTGAGTCTTGGGAGAGTTTTGTAGCTGTAGAGGAAAGAGCTGCCTTTTTTGCTCAGGTGGAAAAAGAAATAGAAGCCGTAATCGCAAGTGAAGGTGAATTTGTTTTGGCGATTCCGATCTTGTATATGGAGTTTGAGAAGTAGGCGAATTAAACTACCTTTGCAAGATGTCAAAAGCGATTAAGAACCAGCGGAATATTCTCGATAAGCTAAAGATCGATCAGTTAAACCCCATGCAGGAGGAAGCCAAATTGGCCATCCATTCTTACCCGGAAGTGGTTTTGCTTTCTCCTACCGGAACCGGGAAGACTTTGGCTTTTCTATTGCCGCTCATTGCAGAATTGGATCGGGACGATAAACTCAATGTGCAAAGTTTGATCATCGTTCCTTCTCGCGAATTGGCGATTCAAATCGAACAAGTCATTCGGGAAATGGGAACGGGGTATAAAACCAATGCCGTCTATGGGGGGCGCTCTGGCTCCAAAGACAAACTGGATTTAAAACATCGCCCGGCCATCCTGATTGGTACGCCTGGTCGCCTGGCGCACATCATGCGGAAAAAACTCTTTTCCACCGAACACATCAAGACCTTAGTCCTCGACGAATATGATAAATCGCTGGAGATTGGCTTTGATGAAGAAATGATGGAAATCGTAGCCGCTTTACCCAATGTCAGTAAAAAAATATTAACCTCTGCGACGCAGGAAGTTGTACTCCCGGAGTTTATCGGTTTGGCCAAGCCGATTTACATCAATTACCTCGATGAAGCCATTGCGCAGCTAAAAATAAAAACCATTCTTTCCCCAGATAAAGACAAATTAGAAACCCTCTTGGCAGCACTCTGCCATCTTGGAAATCAACCGGGGATCATCTTTTGCAATTTTAAAAACTCTATCCAAAGAGTCAGTGATTTTCTGACCGAAAACAGGATCAAGCATGGTTGTTTCCACGGAGGCATGGATCAGCAAGATCGAGAAAGGACTTTGATCAAATTTCGCAATGGAACTTATCCTTTGATCATTGCTACGGATTTGGCGGCTCGTGGAATTGATGTCCCGGAAATAAAATTTATCCTTCACTATCACCTGCCTCCGCGAAAGCAGGAATTTATTCATCGCAATGGTCGGACGGCACGGATGCATCAGGAGGGGACCGCTTATGTGATCTTATGGGAAGAAGAAAAGCGACCAGATTTTATCCCGGAATCTGAAGTGGAAGTCTTGCAAGAGGCTGCTATTCCTGCCCAACCTATTTGGAAAACCTTGTTTGTCTCTGGCGGCCGAAAAGATAAAATATCTAAAGGAGATATCGCCGGATTATTTTTTAAACAAGGTCAGTTGCGCAAAGAACAATTGGGCGTTATCGAGTTAAAGAGAGAC
>CAYQRA010001130.1:0-1831 GCA_964419315.1 uncultured Saprospiraceae bacterium
TGGCTGCAAAGGCACTACACATCCCGGAACTCAGATTGACCGCAAAGGCGATATCGGCCGGATCATTGGAAAGGATTTCTGCTAAAAAGGTAAAAACACGGCCAATAATGAGGAAAACAGCGGCTCCCGGTGGGTGCACTACTTCCAATTTGTAGGCTCCAGTGATAAACTCTCCACAGTCCCATAAGCTTCCGGTGCGTTCTGCCGTTAAAAAATAAACGATAAAAGCAATGGCAAAAACGACCCATCCTGTGATATTGGTCAATCTTTTATATGAATTCATGTATGATAGATTGAATGGTTAATACAAGGTTTTGTCTTCGTGATACACACAAACTGGAATTTCGTTCAATTTTGAACGCTTCTCCAAGCATGATTTTTTTCAAACCACAAAAGTAATAAAATATTGCTAAGAAATCAGATGTGTAATTCCGTGGTGTTTTGTGGCTATTTACCCACCTAATGAGCCTTTTTCTTCGAAATTACTAGAAAAGCTTCTTGATTCCTCGATATGATACGTTGAGGAAAGCAAAAGGTTTTCTTTACCTTTGAAGCATCTCCTTTATAAAGTATTATTGATTTCTTGTAAAATCAGGCCTTATGCTCAAATTACTCAGTATTGCAATTGGTTTTTACGTCCTTTATCGTTTGGTCAATAATTCGGGAAATCTAGAGTCTGGTGAGCAAAATCGTCCTTTGGATGAAGAAGATCAGGATGGTGATTTTATAGACTATGAAGAAGTGGATTAATTGAAATAATGTTGTTTTAAATTTATCTCCTTATTTCTTCCCTCTCATAAATTCTGGTAATTTCCGCAAAGCCAAAATCTGACGATTGCGAAGCGTCGCTTCTACAACTGGAATTCCATTATAGGTTTTCCCACCTTCAATCGACCGAGTCACGACCGACTTTGCCAATATTGTGGCATCCGGTCCAATGTGGACATCATGCGTCACTCCTACTTGTCCGTATAAAACAACTCGATCTCCTAGGCTCGACTTTCCACCAATCGCTACCTGTGCCGCAATGAGACAATCTTTTCCAATCACTGCACCGTGGCCAATATGTACTTGGCAATCAAATTTACTTCCGGCTCCAATAATCGTATCTCCAGACACTCCTTTATTAATGGTATTCAGGGCACCAATTTCTACATGATCTTCGATAATCGCTCGTCCACCGGATCGCCATTTTTGATGACCTTCTGCTCCGCGTTTATAATAAAACGCATCTGATCCAATAACGGATCCGGGTTGGATCGTCACATGATCTCCAATAATACTGTATTCTTCAATCACCACATTGGCCATGATGTGGCAATATTTTCCAATTTTCACATGTGGTCCGACGACGACATTGGGTTCGAGTACCGTGGAAGGGTGGATGACAGCAGAATCATGAATCAGAGCAGACTTGTAAATAGTGGGACGATGCTCGCTAATCAATTTATTATAAATCTCAAAAGGATGTTCTGCTACCAAAATCACTTTCCCCGCTGGGCAAGGAGCAGCTTCATTGAGAATGATTATCGTGGCTGCGGAGTTCAATGATTTTTTAAAGTACTTTTTCACATCAGAAAAGGTGATATCTCCTGCTTCGACTTTATGAATTTCATTAATCCCAGTAGCCAATAAACTGCCATCGCCTATGATTTGTAAATCAAATCGCTGAGCCAATTCACGAACAGGGATGGGGGTTTTAAACTTCATGCGTTAGTTTGTTTTTCTTAGAAGATAGGCGGTATCTTCTAAGGTACCGTCTATCTATACGAATGGACTTAGAGCATGTTTAAAATTTATTTTAGGTTGAAAATCAGTAATTTATGGTTCT
>CAYQRA010001131.1:0-1831 GCA_964419315.1 uncultured Saprospiraceae bacterium
TTTTTCTTTTTTTCTGCTTGCAGCGAACGGCAGTTTGTGAAAAAACTACCCATAAAATCATAAGCTCCTCAAATATACTTGATAGCAAGCAAATTCCGCCATTTTAGCGACTTTGAGTCACTAGAAAATAGGAGGTAGCAAAAAGTTATTGGACAAAATAGTGTCGCAAAACGGCTTAAAAACCGCCAAATTAGCTCCAAAACGTCCATTTTAGCGTTCTTTAGCCGTTTGATCAACTCCGCTACGCCCAAAATGGAAATAGCGCGTCGTAGATTGTAACAGCTTAGGATCAAAGCAAACTCACCTGCCACTTTTTCCTTGGTTTTGACTAAGGTGTAATCAAAACCCCACTGCCTTTTGATAGTTCCAAACTGATGTTCGACTATGGTTTGGCGTTTGCGGTATAAGTGTTTATTGAGCTGATAGCGGTCGGTATTTTCTTCGATAAAAGGTGCATATTCCGAGCGTTCTAAATGTCGCCCTTTGCTATTTTTTAGATTGGGCAGACCGACACAATCGGCTTTGAATGGACAATTTTTACAGATGTTGTACGAGCAGGTATAGCGTTTAAATTTATACACTGCACGGTGTTGTCCATAGGTCTTTTTTTGATACCATCTGCCATTCGTTTTCAACTGTTCTCCTTGTGGACAAGTGTAGTCATCACGTTCCTCATCATAGATAAATTGGTTTTTGGCAAAAGCCTTATTCTTTTTATTAGTCAAGCGTTTTCTGGGTGCGACGATGGTCGTGATGTGCTGCTGTGCGCATTGTTGGAGTTGCTGTCCCGTATCAAAGCCTTTGTCCGCCAAAACGGTAAAGGAGGCATTGGCCTGAGGACGGAGCAAATCGGCAGCATCTTTTGCAATATCGGCTAGAGCGTAGGCATCATTTTCGTTGAGCAGCTTGAAGTTGGTGATGAAATTGTTTTTGGTTTCCGCGGCAGTCACTAAATTGTAACCGACCTCTACAATATTCATTTTTTTAGGCAAAGCGCGGGCATCAGGGTCGGTAGTAGAAACTTGAGTTTGTCCGTCTTCTCTCGCCTTTTCCACTTGTGTTTTCAGCTGTTCATACTTTTGTTTACGCTGCTGCAGGTGGTCAAGCTGCGCGGCGATATGCTGATTATTTACTTCATTGATTTCAGAAACCTCCTCGTCAGTATCTGTTTGTTGGAGCAGTTCGAGATAGGCATCCGTTTTACGTTGGATATAATCGAGGTGTTGGTCAATTTTCTTTTCGTTGTAATTATTTTTCTTGGAGTTTTGGGCTCTGAATTTAGAGCCATCAATGGCGACTAACTCTTGGTCAAAGAGCCCCTGTCCGAGCAAAAAGCGATTGAACTGTCGAAAGGTATTTTTGAGTGCTTTGGAGTTATCTTTTCTGAAGTTGGCAATGGTTTTATAGCCAGGACGTGTTCCTTTGAGTAGCCAGATAGCCTCGATATTGGTGTTCGCTTCACGTTGCAATCTTCGAGAGGAGCGGGTACGATTGAGATAGCCATAGAAATAGAGTTTGAGGAGGTCGGCGGCATGAAAGGCAGGCGCACCGTTGTTGACTTTGCCTTTGATAACAAATCCGAGTTGGGCTAAATCTAAGGCATCCACAAAAGCATCTATTACGCGGACAGTACTATCATATGCTACAGCAGCTTCTAGACAAAAGAACTGCAATTGGCTTCGGTCTTGTTGAATTTTGAGCATAATAAAAAGTCGTATTTATATTACTCAAAATACGAAGAAATGATGGGGAATTATAGTAAAAGTGGAGGTTTTTTCACAGTCTGACGGTCTTGTGTATGTGGCGTGACCAGCTTTTGCTGGGCATGAAC
>CAYQRA010001132.1:0-1827 GCA_964419315.1 uncultured Saprospiraceae bacterium
CTTATAATTATGGCGGCGTATTAAATACACCACCTTATGATATCGAATGGACGGTGAATGGAATTACTTTTACCGCAATCGTAAATAGTGAACAAGAGATTGTTGATTCCATGAATGTTTGGGATGCGTCAGGGGAGTGGTCACACATTCCACTAGCGACGACTATTCTTGGCGGAAACGGAACAAATACTTATTCTGCTTTATTGGTGACAGATGGCTTAGTGGGTATTGAAACCCCATTGAATAATGTGCCTTCTCAAAATCCGATTAGCATGGGGATTTTAGTAGATACTGGTTTCCACATGATTATTGTGACGGATACTTTTGTCAACTGTTCAGATACCGTTTATGCAAATATTACTTGTGCCGCAGATACCGCTTACCGACACATAAGCGCATCGGTTTGTATTGGCGAATCGGTAGATTATTTTATCGATACTACGGAATTACAACTGACGGGGAATATCATGTCCGTCACTCCTGGATGTCTGGATGCCAATGGCGAGTCGGTAGACTTTGATTTAGATCCACAGTCGATGATCTTGACCTATACGGGCGGAGGAATTGGAATAGATACTTCCTGTTATGAGTTTATAGATGTCAATGGAGTCAGGGATACCGTGTTTTTCTACATCACGGCCATTAATTGTAATACCGTCGAGTGGGTTTATGATTCCGTTTATGTTTTACAAACGGCGATCCATTGCCCAGATACTAGCGAGCTAGATGGTCCAGTGACTTTCATCGAGAATTTCTGTCCAGACCCAATTGATGCGGAAGTGGATTTCTTCTTAAATCCGATTACCAATTGTGTAGAATACACCGGAGCGATTTTAGGCGTAGATACTGCCTGTATCGTTATTTGTGATGATTTTGGAATTTGTGATACCACTTATTATAGCATAACGGTGATCCCGTATTTTGATCCTCCGATTGCGGTCGATGATTCTAGCGCAACAGATATTGGTACGCCAGTAGTAATTGATATTAAAGGCAACGATATTCTTTTTGGAGGTGTCGATACCGCTTATATCCTCGTACCACCACTTTACGGAACAATTGGTACCGGAGGTAATCTCAATGAACTCAATCTAGATTGTTCGGTAACTTATAATGCGGGCAATGAATTCTGTGAGCGATGGGATCAATTTGAGTATGTCGTCTGTACGCCTACTGGATGCGATACCGCTACCGTTTTTGTCGAACTCTTGTGTTCTGATATCGTCATCTTTACCGCCGTATCTCCAAATGGAGATGGCTATAATGATTTCTTCCACATCGCTGGAATCGATGCACCGGAGTATGTAGACAATCGCTTGAAAATCTTCAATCGTTGGGGTAACTTGGTTTACGAAACGGTCAATTACCAAAATAATTGGGATGGAGATTGGAAAGGAAATAAAGAAGTGCCAGATGGTACCTATTATTATATCCTTGAATTGAATGATGAGGATAACCGGGTCTTTAATGGTTATCTGGAATTGTATAGATAAACAAATGTTGAAGAATTTAGAAAAGAACTTCATTCCTTAAACAGGACTAAACCGCCTTTATTGGCCAAAAGTCAATATAAAAGTCATCCCGAATTTTGGAGATCCCAGAGTTCGGGATTTCTTTTGGGCGTAAGTAAAAAGGAGGTCTTATGTGGACGAAGTACTCTTAGTCTGAGGCGCAGTTCAAAGCTGAATGTATCACCTTAGTGAAAATATCGATTTCCATAAAACAAATGTTGGAGCTATCTGGAAGGTCTCTTGATGCCCCACCTCTTTTTCCTCCTAAAAAATACACCATAATTAAAATCTAAACCCGATTGTTCGCTATTACCTG
>CAYQRA010001133.1:0-1813 GCA_964419315.1 uncultured Saprospiraceae bacterium
ACCCAAAAGAGAATCTTGCTGCGATTTACTAAAACGATGAATCTCATCAATAAACAGGATAGGGTTGGGGCTATTGAAAAAACGTTGTTTCTTTGCTTTCGTGATGGTTTCGCGGATGTCCTTAACTCCTGAGTTGATCGCACTTAGGGCATGGAAAGGTCGTTCCAATTGTTCCGCAATGATACTGGCCAGGGTGGTTTTTCCAACGCCCGGAGGCCCCCAAAGAATAAAAGAAGGAATCCGTCCAGATTCGATGGCTTTACGCAAAACCGCTCCAGGACCAACGAGGTGTTGTTGGCCAATGTAATTTTCTAAATTGCTCGGTCGCATTCGTTCTGCAAGAGGTTGCATAAAAAGGGTAGTTTTAAAAATCAAATATACGATTTCAAAGGCAATGCAAAGAATATCCAATAGCCCTTTAGTCAGCCCTGTTTGGTTTCAAAAAAGGGTCAAATCCATTTTTCTTAATAAATTTACTAATCGACCCAACCATTGACCTTCTTTCTCCGTGTATCCCTTCGAAAGACGCCTTATTTAACAAATTAACTGAAAAATAATAAAGAAATGAAGAAGATAATACCATTACTACTCTTACTAGGGATATGCTTTTCTACTTCGGTAAAAGCATTGAACCTGGATAGCTGTAGCGTTACCGTTTGGCAAGATTCCATCTTTTTACCAGATTCTATCGTTTTGCATGCCGACGGTACGGGAACCCCGCCTTTTACCTACGAATGGAATAATGGAGATACGTCCAATCCTATTATCGTTTGGGACACTGTATCATTCTGTGTGACCATCACAGATGCAAATGGTTGTACGGCTACGGATTGTATTGAGCCCTATTTTTATCCCAATTGTTGGAGTTATATCGGTCAGGTAAATAATGGAACGGGTATCGTCTATACTGCTCAGGCAGGAGGAGTTCCTCCTTACCAATATTTTTGGTCTACGGGTGAAAACACCCAAACGATCGTTCCGGATTCCGCAGGAGATTATTGTCTTTATGTGATAGATGACACCGGATGTGTGACCACCAATAGTTGTACCTACTATGGAGGAGGATCATCAGATTCCTGTTGGGTTCAAATGCAAGCCAATCCTATAGGAAATAATGTAGTCAACCTTTGGACCCTCCCAAGTGGTTCCTGGCCCTATAATTATACTTGGTCGGATGGCAGTACGAATGGTACTTTACAGGTCTCTACAAGTGGAACTTATTGTGTAACGGTGGTAGATGCAGATGGATGTGCTGCGGTCGGTTGTTATGACCATATTGCCAATGTACCTGATTCTTGTATTGCGTATATTAACTTAGTCGGAACGGTTTCCAGCGGGACCTTATATGCTGGTTCTGACGGCCCAGGTCCTTATTCCTATTTGTGGTCTACTGGAGAAATTACTTGGTCGATTAGTGTAATCGATGAAGGAAATTATTGTGTAAATGTTACAGATGCCAATGGCTGCGAGGCTATTACTTGTTTTTATTATTACGGACTTCCTATCGCTGATACTTGTGCTGCTACGATCTCGGCGCTTCCCTCCAATACCAATGCAGGCGAAGACCTGTGTGCTTATTCCACCGGCCCCGGCCCCTACACTTATCTATGGTCAACTGGAGAAACCAATTGGTTGATCAATGTGGTCGATGAAGGAAATTATTGTGTAACGGTGGTCGATGGAAATGGCTGTGAAGCCAGCACTTGCTATTATTTTGATGGAATTACGATTACAGATTCTTGTTCCGTTTATTTTATAACACAGCCAGATTCAGTAGGTATTTTGATCCAAGCTTTTGCAAGCGGAACGCCTC
>CAYQRA010001134.1:0-1805 GCA_964419315.1 uncultured Saprospiraceae bacterium
TTCTTTTGGATTATGAAGAGTGATAAACGATGGCCTTGGATGATGGATTATTTTTTACTAGCGTCCATAAATTCTTGGAGCCGTTTACTGCACTTCTGATAGGATTTTATTTTTCTGCTTAAAAGGTAGCGATAAGTCGATACGATATTGCCAAATTCGTCGGCATAGTATTTTTCTTTATTGGCGATTAGTTGATCACCTCCATTCCAATTTGCTAAATTGAAATTATCCTTTAGGTAAGGATAAAAATAGCTGTCGTAAATTCGTTGGGTATTTTTATCTACGCTTTTGACAGGAGCATAAGCTTCGTATAAATTGATGATTTCTTTTTTCTTTTTGAAATTATTAATAAAACGAATGTCTCCAGATTGGGTCAATACCTGATACGCATTTGTTCGAATTCCAACTTGGTTTAAGTTGAGTAGTTTTAAAGCCAGTTGATTGATTGTTAATAAGTCTCCTCTGTTTTGAATGAGCATCAATAGAGAGTCTGCACGTTCTAGTTGTTCTTCAGAATGCAGAATACTATTTTGTAATTCCTTCTGATTGTCTTGACTTTCTTCAGAGATATAGGTGAGGTGATTGTCTAATAATTTTCGCTTGGCACTATCTTCTGAAAACTTATTCAACTGGAAGGCAATCAAGATTCCAATCAATACCACCAAAAATTCTAAACCATGATTTAACCAGTCGATTTTTTTATTCATCTTTCTTATTTAACGATTTTCTAAATACTGCGATTCACTAATTTTGTACCAACGATAAACTCCTCCATCTCCATCGTAATCCTCCACTTTATAAAATTGTAAACCTATTTTTTCTAAGACCCTACAAGAGCCAATATTGTCAGGCATGGCGATACCAATAATTCTTTTCAGTTTTAGATGGTCAAAGCCATAAGCAATGATCTCCTTGGAAACTTCCGTTGCAATTCCCTTTCCCCAGTATTCCGGTAGGAAACGGAAACCAATATCGGTCTCCGCGAGTTCTGGCAAGTATTTAAGTCCCGCAAATCCAATAACTTGATTACTTGCTTTGTGTACCGCAGCCCAACGCCCATACCCATATAGTCGATAGTCCGCTTCCGAAACGTTGGCAATCAAATCTTTAGCTGCTGCTTCGGATTGGATTAAAGTATCACCAGTATACTTTTGGACTTCCTTATTCGAATTGAAAGCATAAACAGCAGGATAATCACTGGCTATAAAGCGTCGAAGAATCATTCGATCTGTTTCTATAATCGTAGACATGGTTTGGTGTTTTTGGAGGAAAACTTAGACTTGGGAAATAATAGCAGAAATAAAAATCTTTCGTTTAACTTCCAAATCTAAATATACAAAATTAGCTCAAGTTCTCAACTCCCCGCTGCTTATAAAAGTTCCCAAGCAATTCTTGACCTTTGCAATATTTTCGTACCTTGGTTACCAACCAACTGAAACGACCTACGATGAGAATACGCTTTCTATTCTTCCTTTTTTTGTTTTGTAGTCACTCCACGCTCTGGGGGCAAAATTTTTCTACTCAAAAGAATTATTGGACCATCCAAAACAAAAATGCAATTCATTGGGATCTAAAAGAACAAGCTCATTTGCCACATGCCGATAATATCGAAATGGCTGGACAACGAGTAGCCGGAATCATTTCCTATGCGGTAGACACCTCTGGAATTTTGAGTCTCGAACGACAAATATTTTTTCCCCAACTCCATCCTTTTATTAAATCCTCTGATCCCGATTGGTTTATCTATCGCGCCTACCTAAAAGATGTTTTTAAAGATGATATTTTACCGGCCTTATTTATTGGAG
>CAYQRA010001135.1:0-1804 GCA_964419315.1 uncultured Saprospiraceae bacterium
TCGCAAAGGAGCTGGAAGCGAAACTACATTTGCTGTGGATCAATACTGCCAATAGCTTTAAAACTACCGCAGAGACCGAAGAAAAAATGAATCTGATGATAGCGGACTTACCTATTGAAAATTACACCTTAAACATATATAACGATATCAATGTAGAAAAAGGAATTCTAAATTTTGCTAATTCGATGGATGCTGGCCTTATCGGAATCAGTACTCATGGAAGAAAAGGGTTGTCTCATTTTATTAACGGAAGTCTTGGAGAAGATGTAGTAAATCATGCTAAAAGACCTGTAATAACTTT
Organism: uncultured Saprospiraceae bacterium; assembly: GCA_964419315.1. GTDB lineage: Bacteria > Bacteroidota > Bacteroidia > Chitinophagales > Saprospiraceae > CALLVY01. Next base: position 302 of record CAYQRA010001135.1, read on the forward strand.
TAAGATTTAACATCTTAGAAAAAGTGATTATTTCCTGTTAAAATTGTTTTAGAATGATCATCCCCAATCGCAAAACAGCACAAAAACAGACAGATCCCGTCGCGTTCAAAAAAAACATATTAAAATTTAGGGTTTATACATAGTTAACTGTTTATACTATATAAACAAATCTTGTTGGCGCCAACTTAACAACAAGTAAATTATGACTTCTAAAAACCTAATCATGGTAGTACTTACTATGATCTGCATAGCATCTTATGCACAAGAAAAATCAGGGGCATCTTTTTCTGGAAAAACCACTGGAATGTACAAGGTCCAATCACTACAATCCCGAAAAAGCCAGCTCATCCCTGCTGATAATAGTTTCAGAGAAATTAAAGACAAACGACATTTTGGCAATCGTGTAATTATTGGCAAAGATCCACAAAAGACAGATGATTATCATGTTAGAAATCGACATCAAAAGGAACAAAGCAAAAGAGGAACTCCACCTAGAATCACCTTTGATGCTGTAAATACTGGTGGCTCTCCTTCAGATCCAGATATAGCTATTGGTCCAGATCATGTATTTGTTGTATACAATACAGGGTTTAGGATTTTTGACAAAGAAGGAAACCCTTTGACCGACCCAATGGATGATAGTAATTTATTTACCAATAACGATACTTGTTGCGATCTTACAGTATCTTACGACAATGCTGCAGATCGATGGGTAATAGCCATTATCTCTGCTCAGATTGCAGGAAATTCGGTTGATTTGCTTCAGATTGCAGTTTCTGATGGCCCAAATCCTGTAAGTGCTGGATGGAATGTTTATGAATTCGCCAGAGAACTAGATTACCAAAAATTATCTGTATGGAGCGATGGATACTATATTACGGCAAACACATTCGGAACCGATATTATCACAGCTTTTGAAAGAGATGCTATGATCGCTGGACAACCGACTGCCAGAATTCAATCTTTCGAACCTGGATCTGTCGTAGTTGGAAGTGGATTCCTCGCAATCCAAGCGTTAAACGTAATGGATGATAACGTACCTGCCCGTGGTGGAGCACCTTTTGTATTCTTACAAGACGATGCCTGGTCGGGCATAGCCTCTGATCACATAAAACTATGGACCGTAGATGTTGATTGGGAGAATGCTGCTAACTCCACTATTACCTTAGAACCCGAAATCCCACTACAACCTTTTATCAGTGTTTTTGACGGAGGTGGTGTTGAAAATTTAGCACAGCCTAATGGAGGGAGTAACTTAGATGCTTTACAATCAACGATAATGAATCAGGCTCAATTCAGAAAATTTGATACCCATAATTCAGCGGTTTTTAATTTCGTGGTAGATACCGATGCTAGCACTGTTGAAAGAGCGGGGATTCGCTGGGTAGAACTAAGGCAAACTGGCGACAACCAGCCTTGGAGCCTTCATCAAGAAGGAACCTATGTTTCTCCTGATGGTAAACACGCCTGGAATGGTAGTATTGCAATTAATAGCGAAGGAAC
>CAYQRA010001136.1:0-1804 GCA_964419315.1 uncultured Saprospiraceae bacterium
ATAGCCTTCCATCGCGGTGCCCACCATCAGGGCGTGATAGCGTTGGTAGTCATTCTGTACATGTTTCTCTAGTAATGCCTTGGCTGCTTCTTTAGTCGGAAGATTCATTCCATCGGTACTTTGGTGAAGAAGGAAGGTAAGGAAAATAGAGCAGCTATACAATCACTTGTGCTATCCTAGCTTCCTAAGCCGCTTCTTTGATCAGCAAGTCCATGTCGCGAATTAATAATCGTCGTCGATTGGAAGTCAAAATATTTTTACTTCTGAGTTCATTCAAAACCGTCGTCACAGTTTGGCGGGAAGTAGCGGTAAGGTTGGCAATTTCTTGATGGGTAAAAAATCCTCTAACAAGCATTTCGTATCCGACTCGTTGTCCTCTTTTGCGAACTTGGGTGCTCAAAAAATCAATCACTCTAGAACGAGAATTTCTAAAAACCAAAGACTCCAGACGATCTTCCATATCCACCAAACGTTTGCCCAATTCTTTTAGCAAAAAAGAAACCAAGGAAGGATGATTTTTGATCAATTGCTGAAAGGTCTCCTTGCTTAGAACATACAAAGTAGTGTCTTCCATAGCCATAGAAAAATGAATGCGATTGGGGGAACCTATCATAGATAATTCTCCAAAGAAAGCCCCTTTTTGTAAAACGTTCTTGATGATTTCTTTTGGACCTTCTTGGTGCGAACCGATTTTTACCCGCCCTTTTTGAATCACAAAAATATCGCTGGGAAGTGTTTGAGATAAATAGATGTATTCGTTCTTTTTGAAAGATTTAGAACGGATGTGGATCAAGTTTTTTTCTTTAGCAACTTCTGTTTGAATAGCAGACAATAATTTTTCATTGTCTCCTAGCTGATACGAAATGTGAGCAGTCATAATTGGCGTTTTTTGCAGGAATTAAATAATGCAAGTTGAGGTTTATTCTTTCAACTTAATTTGAGTGCTAATGTCCCTACAAAGATAAGCGCCAATTGTAACAGAACTATCACAGGAGTTTTACATTTGTATAATGATGAAGGTGGAGAAAAGAGAAGAAACGTCCTGTTTTCGGTGTTTTTAGTCTTTTTTGAGAAAAGTGGTAAAAAAATAGCCTGATAGAATAAATTTCTACCAGGCTACTTTTTCTACGTTGGTACCGGCTATTTTACGACCACAAATTTGATAGATTTTCTAAGTCCTTGTTCGTCTTTTACACTCAAGGTATAAAAGCCTTCACTCAAATTACTCAAATCCAGACGAGCTTGATTCGCTTGGCTTGGAATGTTTTGTTGGAGCAATTGTCCGGTGATGGAAAATACATCGAGACTATAAGATTGTTTGCGGTTACTTTGAATGTTGACTTGTAGAAAGTCAGCTGCGGGAACTGGTGCAAGTTCTATTTTGATATTCGCCAATAAGTTTGCCGTGGAAGAGGCGTCTTCATTATTGAATTTGAAAGTAGAAGGTTGATTGATAAAGTTACCGGTGCCATTAGGTATTCTAGCATAGGCGACATTGGTCGTTTGCTCCCCAAAGGAAACCGAATCGATCATGCTCCCGTCATTATTGGAAAAGTAGATTCCTTCTCCTGCTTTGGCTAATTTAAATCCAGCATGCAATCCCGGTTGGGTATCATCTTTGTCGGCCCAAACGATGAGGTATTCGTTGGCTTGGATATTAGTACCCAAAGGAAATTGCCATTGCTGCGGATCACTCAAGTCGTCCGACAAATAAGCGCCACTCAAATCCAAGACTTCCGTTGTATTATTATACAGCTCTATCCAATCATCACCGACCAGCTTGTCGGATGAAGCCATAAACTCA
>CAYQRA010001137.1:0-1800 GCA_964419315.1 uncultured Saprospiraceae bacterium
GACGATATTATTTTACCTGAAAAACTTTCTAAAAGTATTGCCATTGCTATCAAATAATTGAAGTCGGACTATTGGATCACCACAACTACAGGTGGTACAACTTTGTTTGACATAAAAACCATCGCATTCGAATGCTTGTTCACAGCCTACTTCCACCTGAGCAAAGCCACAAGCTTCTCCATTGACAAAACCATAAACGGTATAGGTCTCTCCAATGGAATTACAAATTATTGGATTGGCACTCGTCGGATCATCTACGCCATTGGAGGGTACCCAAAGGTAAGTTTCTGCGCCTTCCACAGAGGCTTGCACACAACCTTCTGTACATTCTCCTAAATCTACTTTGGCAATAATTTCACAAGGCGCACATTCCTCTTCTGACAATACTGTCACAATGATTTCATCTTCTTTGATACAATCTGGCTCGTCCGAAAAAGAATATTTAAACACATAAGTTTCTCCAAATTCTAAACCTGTCAAAACAGGATCTTCTTCATCGGGGCTAGTAATAATGACTCCCGTTTGTCCAGATAATAACTCCCAAGATACCGGAATATCCACTGGATTTCCATCGGAGTCCAAGGGAGTATTTCCATTGAGTTGGGTAATGAGTAAACAGGTTTCAATATCTGATCCAGCATCGATGGTTGGAATATTGGTAACAAAAACATTCAACGTTGCTTCATCGGTACAAGTAACGGATACTCCGCTAATCGGATCGGTTCCGGTTCTTGTAACGGTAATTAAGAAAGAATAAGGGCCTTCTACGGATAGATCTAGATAAACATTATCGTTGACGAAGAATGCGGGTTCGCCAGTCGGTAATTCGGGGTTGGGGGATTGCATCACCTGAGCCCTAACCGTTCCACCTACGTTATTGGTTTCGATGTAATCGTTAATTCTAAAAAATGGATCTCCACCACAGACAAGATTAACATTCTCCGTTGTAACATCCACCTCTGGTTCTAGGTAGAATGTCCATCTCTTAAAGTCTGTACATCCATCACTGTTGGTTCCTCTTACATCAATTCTTACCACAAAACCATCACTTAAATCTACATTAGAAATATCATCAAAAGTAATGTTTGCAGTATTGGTAGCCCCCATTGGGATATTGATCCAATCAGAACCGATAGAAGAACTAGCACTCCAGGAATATTCTACATCTGCAAAGAAAGGTGCTTCAAAAAGATAGCTTTCAATATCCCAGAAATTTTGACAGGCCACAAAGATTACCGAAGGACCTAAATCAAAAGTAGTAGAACCTCCAATGAATTCCGTTCTACAAACTTCGTCGGTATCACAATCTCCATTTTTTATGGTGTAGCAGAAAGTATAATTTCCATCTTCGGGAACATCAACGGTGGTAAAATAATTATCGGAGTTAAAGATGGTTGCGCCTTGCCCATCGGGTTGGGTCCAACAAGCCGTTCCATTACAGCCATTTCGGGTTCCTTGTAAAGTAACTCTTCTGCTACAAGTGGAAGCAAAATTAGATATGGTAAGATTCTCGTAAGCGCGAGTAAAACGAATCTTAGTACTAGTCACTTCCTCACAAGAACCAATGTTTTGGTAATAGAATAAAACATAATCACAGACATCAAAATTGTTAGCATCTTGAGTTACGGTAACGGAAGAACCATCTGCACTTGGAGTTAGTGTAACTTCGATACTAGGTTCGATTAGCCAAAGCCCACTAACACCCGGATCTAGAGGAGTTCCCTCAATCAGGACACTTGTACCACAGATATCTGCCATTTCGGTATAGGGTGCTAGTATTGCTGGAGGTGTATTGATTTC
>CAYQRA010001138.1:0-1800 GCA_964419315.1 uncultured Saprospiraceae bacterium
ACCCCCTGCGGTCAATACCTGAATGGTTTCTTGTACTTCTAATAATGGAAGTTTTGGATTATTGAAAGGCTCAGGATTGCGAATAATGATCGCTACGATTTTTACATTATTCAGATCGGAAGTATCTTTCACCAGATTAAACTCTGTAGAAATCGCTTCATCAATAGGATCAAAACCTAAGATCCCTTCGACTACTCGATCATAAGCATGCTGATAATTCGTGACCAATCCATCACTCAAAGCATTGGCGGTACCGATGATGGTATCATAGGCTGCTTGAATTTCCGTAGGACTTAAGACCTTTTCAATATCGAAAACCGCTTTTCGTATAGCTGGATCAACTGGATCATTATCCGTTAGGATATAACTGTTGACCTGCTCTTTAAAAGTCGCATAGCGCGAGGTCTGGAAACCAAACTTATGTACTTCTCTGGTTTCATTATTATCGAAAGATGTGTCGCCATTCAGATCGTATAGATTATTGACCAAAGCCGTATACAGTTTTCGAGGCTTCAAGTGCTTTGGTATGATCGTGAGTTTTGAGGATTTTGGAATAATGGTATTTCCTCCGGTGGCGACACAATTATTAGCTTCAAACATACTGGCATACTGATCAAAAATAGGTGGCATGATTGGATCAGGATCATCTTCCCAGCTTTCTATAGTTTGCGGGATATTGGTATGAATGGTATCCATAGGATCATAATCCAGATAAGGTGGATTCACAATGGTGTCTCCTTCTCGTGGATCTTTGATCACAATTTTTATTCGGCCATCTACTGCGTCTTTTCCATTATACGCTTTCCAGGTTTGGAAAAAATGAGTCGCATAAGCTTTTACAAAAAATAGATCAATCCTGGTGGTTTCATCATTATAGAATAGCGGTTTTGCGCTGAGCAAATTACCATCGGCATTTGGATACGAACGTTGGTAATCAATGTACTGTCGCAAAGTGGTCAAGGCATACTTCTCTGGGTGTGGCGTCAATGGTGGATTTTGAACAACAATCGCTCCTGAAGGATCTCGAACAATGCCATTGGCATCTTCTACCGTGTTGCCATTATCGTCAATATAATCTCCATAGGTTGCCTTTTCATCGGTGTGGAAAAAGCCAACTGGACCTGCGGTACTAAATCCATAAGTAAACGGATAAGTATCTGCGTAAGCCTCATCATTGTCTACCAAATCTTTGAGTACAAAGTGTACATAATAGTTGGTATCTGGTCGCCAGATAGGCTGGATGTACTGCGTAATTCCTGCAATCGTAGCCATCGCATCTGCCTCTATTGCCGCTTGACCAGGGATATTGATATTGAATTGGTAAGACTCTAAAGACATCCAACATACCTCATGTAAAAGCGTGTAACATTTCCGATCTTCTTCTTCACAATTGCAGTTGCCCGCTTCCAGTAAAATTTCTAAAATGCACTGTAATGCTTCCCAGGCTTTTCTGTAGTTCGCTGGAGTTGACTTTTTCAGGTAAGCTGAAATAATTTTTACTTTTGGTGCTATTTCATCAAGGACTTCTTGTACCGGAATGGTTTTTAAGAAACCAATGATCCTATTAAAGCAACCGATATAAATCTTTGTACTCTTAATCTTCATTTGCAGCGGATGCGGCAAACATTCATTTCGAATATCAAATATTGCTCTCCAAATATCACAAAGCACCTCATCCTTTATACAAGGATCTCCCACACAATCACCATTCGCCTTGAGGTACTCCATCAATGGCACTAATTCTGCTTGCATCGCCGCCAAGGTATTGTACCCTGGGTCTGCGATAAAGGTGTTAATGGC
>CAYQRA010001139.1:0-1799 GCA_964419315.1 uncultured Saprospiraceae bacterium
GGATGCCCAACTCAATGGCTTGTCAAAAAATCATTGAGGGCTTTTTTAAACAACTTCTATAATTAAAACCATTCATCATGAAAAGAATTTTTATTGCTTTAGCATTTTTGATGGGCTCCTTTTACCAGCCCGTTTTTAGTCAATGTAATAATTTACCCCAAGAACTCCCCACCAACATCATTGCTTTGGAAGCGGCCAATAGAACCATCGCAGAATGTTTTGCACCAACTGTAAAACACATGACGGAAAACACCGTATTCAACTCCGCCAACGGAAGAGCAGATTTGATCACTTCCGTTTTTTACGATGGAGATATGGACACTGGGAATAATTGGGAAAGCCTTGTCGAATTTCAAGATAATAATCCGGTAACTCACAATGAGTTAGACCCCGTCGTTTACTATTCCGTGGTTTGGACCGATTGGGCGTGGATTGTAACCTATGCCTTTTATCATCCGAGAGATTATTCAGATCAGGGTGCCTGTTGCCCAGACAATCATGAAAATGATTTGGAAGGAGCCATCATAGTCGTCTTTAGGGCAGAGGAAGAAGTGGGAGGTGCCTATACTATTTCTCATTTTGACCTTTTACCCCTTGATAATGTAACAACTACCCCGACGATCTTTATAGACAATGGAACACATGCCGTAGAAGCCAATATCGGCAACGGCTGTATCAACACTTTTATTAATCCTTGTGACAATTGTAAAGGATTCGATCAACCCCACATTACCTATGATTTGTCTACCGATGGAAACGCATTCGTTTCCGCAATTACCTCTAGTAGCAACAGTGAAAACATGGTAGGAAGTGGAAGATATTTACTCGAAGATATCTATGGATCTCACTCAAGTAGTCTCCATAATCAAAGAAATAATCCTACGGTATTTGATGGAGATAAATTCCATCAAGCGATCTCTAACCCAAACAATACAGATTGCCAAGATGCAGGAAGTGCATCCGCTCCTTGGGCTTGGAGTCAATTTGAATATACGGAAGAGGATATTGAATTTATCATTTGCTCGGCCGCCATTGGAACCGGCCCTTGTTCCATCTTTTCTGACCCCACACTTTTATTGGGTTCTCCTGTCATTATTGAACACAATCCCTACTTCCCCGGAGCTTGTTCGTCATCTCTAACGGCCGCAATAGAGGTCACAAATGATTTCGATTGGGATTTAGCGGAGTCCATCGTTTTTAATGAAGTTAGGGTAAAGGCTGGAGTGAAGCTAAACGTTTCGGATCGCACTATCAATTTTGCAGACGATGGTACCTTGGTACTTGAAAACGGAAGTGAACTGATCTTGGATAAAGCCACTTTGAAGACCTGTGATGATGTGACGCAATGGCGTGGAATTATTTCTACTCAAGGCGCTACGATTGATATGAATTGGAGTCGAGTAGAAAATGCGGAAGTTGGTTTGGCCTTAGGGAACGGAAATACCTCCTCCGGCAATAATGGCAATACCTTTACCATGCGAACCTATTCTGGATTTAAAAATTGCGACATTGGATTAGAGGTCGGTGCCGGATTGATTGAGGCTAATTTATCAGGAAGGTCTTGGTTTTCAGAATGTGGAACCGCCATCGTGGCCAACCAAAGTTCAGGACTCGTCATTGACAGAACAGAGTTTTATGACAATACCGAATCCATCAGAGCCGTCGATTCTTATATCCATGTTAGAGATGGCAATTCTTTTCATGGAGGAGAAACGGGGATAAGCGTGGAAGGTACCTTCCCGGGTTCCGCCGGAATTGATATCGGAGACATGGGAGAAGGCTGGAACTTTTTTTCCTCC
>CAYQRA010001140.1:0-1792 GCA_964419315.1 uncultured Saprospiraceae bacterium
AGCATAAAAGCCATGTCATTGGAGTCTACAGGGTGCATTTTTCCATCGTAGATAGAAACTTGGATATCCTGACAATGAGAGCCGGTCAGTGGACCTTCTTCCATTTTCATCATGATTCCTTTTTTGATCGCATTGGAGTATTTGGCGTCTATGGAACCTCCGACGATACACCAATGAAAGACCAGTTTTCCTCCCCAAGGAAGATCTTCTGATTCTGTTTTTCGGACATTAAAATCTGCCGGAGCAGCCAGTCCTTCATACCAAGGTTCGATCCGCATAAATACTTCTCCAAATTGCCCCGAACCACCACTTTGTTTTTTGTGACGGTAATTGCCATTAGCCGATGTAGTAATGGTCTCTCGATAAGATATTTTAGGTTTGATAAAGTCCATCGAAATATTATTGACTTTCTCTATCCGGTATTTAATAATATCGAGGTGCAATTGTCCTTGCCCATGTAAAATGGTTTGCTTCAGAGCTTTAGATTGTTCGAGAATTAAGGTAGGGTCTTCTTCTTCGATTTGGTGCAATGCCTTGATCAATTTCTCCATGTCATTCTTACTTGGAGGATTGACGGCGGTGCGGATACGAGGTTCGGGAAAATGAATTTCTTCGATTTCCAAACCACTACCTTTAGGGCTAAGACTATTATTGGTATGCGTACTTTTTAGTTTTACACTGACGCCTATATCTCCTGCTTTTAAGCAGTCTACTTGTTCTCTAATTTTTCCATTGGCTACAAAAAGCTGATTAAAGCGTTCTGTACTTCTATTGGACTGATTAATCAATTCGTCTCCCGAATTGAGCGTTCCGCTATACACCTTAAAGTAAGTCAGTTTTCCTACTTGAGGCTCAGAAAGGGTTTTGTATATAAATAGGGCAGCAGGGCCATTGGCATCACAAGCAAGTGTTTCCCCATTCTTTAAATTGGCTGCTGGGCGATCAGCTGGAGAAGGACAAATGTCATTGATAAAACCCATTACTCGTCCACTTCCCATGTTGCGATCTGCAGAAGCAATAAACAAAGGATAGATTTCTTGATTGGCCAAAGCAATCGTCAAACCCTTGGCCAACTCTTGCTCATTCAAACTGCCTGCTTCAAAGAACTTTTCCATCAAAGATTCATCATTTTCGGCAGCAGCTTCTACCAATGCATTGTGCATCTCCTGAGCTCTTTCGATTTCAGAATCTGGAATCGCTATCTTTTCTGGTCGACCACCGCCATCTGGAAATTTATAGACGATCATGCGCAATGCGTCTACAATTGTATTAAATCCTATGCCTACGTTTATCGGATATTGTACGGGAAGAACCTTGGGGCCAAAACGATCTCTGGCTTGATCAAGGGTCATCTCAAAATCTGCTTTTTCATTGTCTAGATGATTGACTACAAACATCGTCGGTGTCTTAAAGCGGTCGACATACTCCCAGATCAATTCTGTACCTACTTCCACACCACTGCGTGCATTGAGCATCATGATGGCGGTGTCCGCTACTTTCATAGAAGAAACCACTTCTCCCACAAAGTCGTCAAACCCTGGAGTATCAATGATATTGATTTTTGAATCTTTCCATTTAGCATGCATCAGGGTAGAAAAAATAGAATTTCCCCTTTCTTGCTCAATGTTGGTAAAATCAGAAATGGTCGACTTTTCATTAATGGTGCCACGCCGGGTTGTGGCCTTGGCTTCGAATAGCATAGCCTCAGCAAAAGATGTTTTACCCGACCCCGGATGTCCCAAGAGCACGACGTTCCTTAAGTTTTTAGTTTCGTAGGTCATAAGCGCATGAA
>CAYQRA010001141.1:0-1791 GCA_964419315.1 uncultured Saprospiraceae bacterium
GTCGGGTTGATTTAGGAAAAAGGAATCGATACGGGTACAAGAATTAGCATCCGTCATCGTGACCGTATACATCCCGGTGGCCAGATTACTAATATCCGTTCCAGTAGTTCCAGTATTCCAGTCGAAAACAAAAGGAGCCAATCCATTGACATTATTTACTTGCAAGCTGCCATCCATCTCCCCTGGACAACTGATGTTTTCTTCAATAGAAATTTCCGCCCTGATATCTGGTGTACAACTACAATACTCGATTGCGGTAAGCGTCACTGGCGGACAGCCACTTCCATCTGTGATTTCAAAAAGGTAAGGCAAACCACTAATCATGGGTTCACTCACAAAAGAATTTCCAGTAAGCGTTCCTGGATTTCCGTTTACCACATAATTGCTAGGATCTCCTCCGCTTATCGTAAAAGACACCACAAAGAAGGCACCCAAATTATCGCATTCGATTAGGAAGTCATTGATCTCTGGTACATCAATTACAGTAATTGAAATTTGAGAAGTACTCGGATCAATCGTACTCGCACATCTAGAAGAAGTCGACGATTCTGAAGCAATTAAAGAATAAGTAGTACTGACCGTCGGAGCTACCATAATGATATCGCCATTACTCATTCCTGTCGCAGTAAAATTATTGGTCCCGTCAGACCAAATCACATCGTAGTCACCTGGGTCTGCAAAGTTAAATACAATCGGCGTACTATCTCCTTCGCATAAAGTGGGACTACCTGAAATCCAAGCTTCCGTAATCGGATCAAATCGAACAGGTTGTCCTTCTGAAATCGAAAGACATCTATCTAGCGTAATATCTGTTACTGGAAAACCCATTCCATTATCATTCGACACGATCGCCGAAACATAATAGGTCGTTCCCAAAACCAAACTTGGGTCATAGGCAAATTCAGGAATACTATTGGTCAACATTATTGCCCCTGGCGTAGTCGCTCCTCCGGAGTGTAAAATAAATCCTAAGACATCATCACCATCCAATACTTGATCGGCGGCATGATCAAAGGTCACCGTTTCTCCTTCACAGGCTTCCTTCAATGATTTGTCCATCGTTCCTGCAAAAGAGGTACAAGGACACTCATAGGTTCCGGTGACCATTCTTGGATCACAATTTTTTGCATCTTCTATTTGGAAGGAATAATTGGTTCCATTCGTCAACCAGTCACTGGTAAAAACATTGGTCATCGCATCCAAATTTCCAGCAGTTCCACTTACGGTATAGGAAGTTGGGTCGCCTCCACTAATGATAAAGCTTACTCTAAATTCCGTATTCGTAGCATTACATTCCAAATTCACGGGAGAAGCTTGAGGCGTATGATTTACAGTAACTGTAGCAGAGCCACTAGTCGTTCCTGCACAGGCTGCTCCGGTTTGATCGACAATGGATATTATGGTATAAGTTGTTGTGCTCGTTGGACCAACATCGAAAGTATGTCCATCATTTACATTGGACAGACTTTGGTTTTGTGTTCCATCGGAGTAGACCAGATCAAATGGGCCGACACCTCCGGTAACATTAATCGTCAAGGTGGCCAAATCATCGCTACATATTTCGGTAGTACCAGAAATAGTTGCGTCAGCGGCTTCTAAAAACCGAACCGGAGTTCCTTCTGTGATATCAAAGCAAGTATGCGAAACATCTACATTTCCTGTACCATCATCAGGACCAACTATCGAAGAAACATAGTAGGTCGTATTGACTGCCATTCCCACCTGGAAAGTAAAACTTGGGGTATTTGACTGTGCCCAAATGTTTCCAAGTGTCGCTCCAGGATTATCATG
>CAYQRA010001142.1:0-1788 GCA_964419315.1 uncultured Saprospiraceae bacterium
GTCTTGACGAACGTCATGTTACCTGCGCGATGGGAATGGGCACATGGCAAGCATTTTTAAGACGCTACGTCAACTGAAATAACTTTAGTTTAATTTGCTCCCTTACTTACCTCCTATTTTTCGTCCTTCGTTAAAATAGCCCCTAAGATTATCTCTTAGGAGCTATTTTTTTTAGCAATCGTTTTCTACCCAATTTTAATGTTGTAAAACCATTTTGCTATAATACGGCGCTCCTGTTTCACTCCACATTTGAATATGATAGATTCCCGAAGCGAGGTGACTCACTTGAATTTGATTGGAGGAATTATTCAATTGATCTTGGTAGACTACTTTGCCCATGGCGTCGATGATATGGACTTCGGCGTTTTGGACGTTTTCTGGCAAGTTGATCTGGAAATTACCATTGTTGGGATTGGGGAATATTTCCAGGGTAGTAGGGACTAAGTTTTGGGTCGCTACTGTTCCATTTTGGTTTAGTTTTAAAATAAAAACATCGTCCTCTCCTGCGGAAGCTATTTCAAAGGATTCTGGGCCAGGATCAAAATCATTCTGTCCTGAAAAAGAACCGAGTATATGAATTTGATTATTTTCTCCAATAGCGATTTGGGTTCCATAAGCCTCCCCTTTTCCTTCCACGGTTTTGACCCAAACTAATTTTCCGTCTTTATTTAATTTTTGGATTAAAACATTTATTTCTCCTTCCGTTGTTAATTCCAAAACCGCTTCGCCTGGATCGACATCTACGGTACCCGCATAGAGTCCGGTGAAGAAGATATCATCAGCGTCATTGGCTGTTACCGCTAAAACAAAACACAAATCTCCAGTCATACTTTTGACCCAAACAAAATCGCCCTGTGCATCAAGTTTTAGAATAAATGCGTCATTATGATTCTTGGCAGGAAGTTCGCTCAACCCTGCTCCTGGATCAAAGTCTATGGTATTATTAAAATATCCGGTAATAATCATATTTTCGGAATGGTCTACTACTGAAGAAGCCACTAAAGGACTTGCCTCCACTCCTCCTATACTACGAGCCCACAAAAAATTACCGTCAACATCTAACTTTTGGAGGAAAATATCCGTGCTACCAATTGCAGACAATTCCAAAACATCATTGCTTGGATCAAAATCTACTGTTCCTGAAAACTCTCCGGTAGCGTAAACCTTATTCGAAGCGTCGACATCAAGAGACTTCACTTTAACTTCATCAGCACCTCCCATACTCTTTACCCAAATAAATTCTCCTGCTTTATTCAATTTTAGTAAAAAAGCATCAAACTCTCCTTCCGCAGTCAATGTCTGGCTATTTACTCCTGGATCAAAATCGACAGCACCATAAAAGCTTCCTGCTATAATCAAATCTCCAGCATTATCCACCACTAGGTCATAGACTTGAGTTAAAGGATCACCGACAATAGTTTTTACCCAAAGGAAATTGCCGTCTGAATCCAATTTAAGAATAAAGGCATCGCTGATAAACTCATCTGCTGCAGTCACCTCATAAACGCCTTCATTAGGATCAAAATCTACCGTACCTCCAAAATTCCCTAAGATGTATATATTTCCGTCTTGATCAATATCGATAGAACTTGCATAATCGAAGCCCATACCACCTATACTTTTGGCCCAGAGCATATTTCCTTTAGGCTCTAATTTATGTATAAAAACATCACTTATTCCTTGGGAGGCCAATTCAAAAGTATTCTCCAAACCATCGAAGTCACTCGTCCCATAATAATAGCCAGTAGAATAAACACCCTGGAAGTCGGCGTGCGTGTTTTGTGGGGA
>CAYQRA010001143.1:0-1786 GCA_964419315.1 uncultured Saprospiraceae bacterium
GTTCAAAATTTAGATCTTCGTCTCGGCAGCGTTGTTCTATTTGATAAAGTATCTGAACTTGCTTCAAAAAATAATTGGAGATTTGAGGAGCGGTATCTTTGGCTTCAAAAAACTTTCGACGACTATGAGCCATGCAATAAATTAAATCGATGGGTCTGGTTTTAGCTACTGTCTCATAGGCCGAGTAACCATCTACTTGTAAAATGCCTTGATAGTTTTCTAAGATCACACAAGCCGATTTGGCCGACCGAGTTGGTTCATAATTAAAAGCAATTGCTTTGATGGTGGGCGCCATAAAGGCCCACATTTGACCACGATGAGCCGCCCCTTTTTTGTTCTTTGATAAAACGGGCATCCCCGTTTCATCTCCTTGTATGTAAGGTTGCTCCAAAATGTCAGCTAGTAATAAATCATAAACAGGGATCAATGCTTCGGCTCCTCGGTGGAACCAATTGTACAAATTATTTTCGCTGATACATTTTATACCACTCTGTTTTAATTTTTTGGAAAAGCGGTGGATAGGCGTATGAAACTGGATTTTTTCACTGATCATTTCAGCGATTAACGATTCGTCCACCATTCCTCGGGGAACCAGGCGCGGTGGGATAGGAGCTTGTAAAACACCAAGCTCTTCATTTGTTTTGTCCACCATGCGAGGGCGAATAATTTGCTTGACTTGCATACTGGCTCTTCGATAAACTAACAACTCAGTCACGTCTCGTCCTATCTCGGTCAACGCCTCCAGATTCACACCTTGTGGATATAAAACAGTTGGTAGCCTTTGTAAAGAAGCAGGGAAAGTATTTTTCTTGATAGACTTTCCTACCTTCTTTTTTTTCTTAGTCACAACAAGTTCATCAGTTTCTATTTGAGAATCATCTTGAGCAGCACTTGATGGTCCAAATAAATTGCCTTGCTGCGGATTTTGATCATCCACAAACCGTTCTCGTTTAGCTGCAAACATCATTTTGCGAAGCTGAGCATTTTCTTCTTTTAGTAGGATTACTTCCGTTTTGAGGACTTTGTTTTCCTCTTCTAATTCTTGCTTTGACACCTTATAAAGATACCATTTTTATCCCGTTTTTCCCAAAGAAAATCGCTTCCTTTTTACCACTTTTTTTGTCTCAATGCCTTGTAAAATTAGTAACAGCTTTTCGTAGCTAAGTTGGTAAGTATCCAATCCAGTAAGATGTTCAAAAGTCCCTCTTTCCAGTCGTTTAAAATAGAGACTAAACCCATCGCCTTCCCACCTCAACATTTTTAAATGCGTTTTACGACGATTGATAAACACAAAGCCTGCTCCACTCATCAAAACTAAATTCATACTATTGGTCACAATCGCTCCAAGCGTGTTAAAACTCTTTCGCATATCGGTGGGCTGATCATACAAATAATACGTCCCACTACGCTCAAACATCTTGCAGCGTTTTGAGTAACTCCAAACTCAAACTTTGTTCACTAAAAATCCGTATGCCATTTGGAAGTACAATCTCTATTCCACTTGAGCCTTCCAACTTTTCTAATTTTATAAATTTTCCATCCTGCTCCAAAGGTTTATTTCTAAACCAACTAATGAAGGTCGCATACTTAATTCCTGCTAACTCGCAGTACGCTTTTTTCGTTTGACCACTTTGCTGCCAATAGGATATGTGATTGAGCCGTTCTGATTCTTTTGTCATCTTTTTTTCGCTAAGCTAACAAGTCTTTATCTTTGAGACAAGATGGGAATGAGTGGGGGGATACTATACATAGGCTTTTTTATTGGCTATCTGCGAATTATCCTCTT
>CAYQRA010001144.1:0-1782 GCA_964419315.1 uncultured Saprospiraceae bacterium
GCATCACGAAAGGTGAAATGGATTCGTTAAATCCTTTCCAATGGAAATCTTCGACTACTCCAATGATGACCCCATCGTGGTTAGAGATTCTTTGGCCGATAGGGTTTTCTTTAATATTATAAAAATTGACAAAGGATTCGTTGACTACAAATTTTTTGACAGAATCTTGGATATCTGCGGCGGTAAAAAATTTGCCGGCTGTTAGTTTTATATCCAATGCCTCGATAAAATTTTCATCCACTCGGTTAAAGTCTAAGATGGCATTTTTTTCGCCAATTTGGTAACCGTTACCTCCCATTTCTTCACCCGGTAATCGATTGGCAAAACTGACGGTTTCAATGCCTGGTATTCTAGATAATTCTGCGGCTGCATTGGACATTTTCAACTCATTATCTTGGAGTGGAATGACCATGATTTGCTCTGGATTAAAACCAAGAGATTTGCTGGTAATATAGTTGAGTTGTTGGAATACTATTCCTAAAAATAAAATCAGTGCGGCACAAATAGAGAACTGAGCAATCACCAATCCTTTACGGAGTGGAGCACTATCTTTGCTCTTAGAAAAATCGCCAGTCAATACCTTGATTGGTGAAAATCCTGAAAGGAAAAGAGCAGGATAGATTCCTGCGATTAATCCTACGAAAATGGAAAGTATTATTCCAAATCCAATCATTAAAAATGGAGTACTTTTTAGAATCGTCAATTCCAGGCCTAATAATTCATTAAAGTAAGGAAGCATAATCTCCGCCAGTAGAAAAGCTAAAATAAGTGCCACCAAACTTTGTAGGATAGATTCGATTAGAAATTGGATGGAGGATTCCCAACGACTAGCGCCCACTACCTTTCTTACACCTACTTCCTTGGCGCGACTGGCAGAACGAGCCGTGGAGAGATTGGTGAAATTGATCACGGCAATAAATAATATTGCAAAGCCTACTAACAGATAAATAAGCATATAGAAACGATAACTATTCGCGCCCATTTCTCCATCAAGATGGGAATAAAGATGGATGTCTTTGATCGGTTGGCTAGCAAAAAGTATTTCTAAAGATTCTTCTTCACCGAATGCACTATTGAATCTAGATCGCGCGGCTTGATTCATTTTTTTATCAAAACTAGCCACCTTCGTGTTTGGATATAGTTTTACGTAACTATAGTAGTTGAGCATATTATTCCATTGCGTTTCTCCACTTTTTCGATTTCGCCAGGGAAGAAACATATCAAAATCTATATGACTGTTGACACCCATTTTCTTAAAAATTCCCACAACTTTTAGATCTCGTTTATTATTAAACTTAATCACCTGACCAATCGGGTTTTGGTCCCCAAAAAATTGAGTAGCCATTTTTTTACTAAGCACTATATTATTGGATTCATTGAGTGCCGAATTTGGATCGCCCGCAATAAATTGGTAAGAAAATACTTGGAAAAAGCTAGTATCTACGTAGGCATAATTATCAAAATACCGAGAAACATTATTGTATTTAAACTGTGTTTCTTTCCATGCGGATTGTAGTCGGGTGGTGGCCATTACCTCAGGGACATCGGCAGCCAAGGCAGGAGCCAAGGGGTAGGGTGTGAGGGCTAACCATTCTTCCTCTTCATCGTCGGTAAACAAGGCATTTAAACGATGAATATCTTCATAGCTTTGAAAAGATATTTCAAAACTGGTTTCGTATCGCACAAAAACATAGACCAGCAAACAGATAGCCATCCCAAGGGCTAGACCAAAAATATTGATAAACGAAAAACGTTTTTGACGTAGTAAATTTCTAACGGCAG
>CAYQRA010001145.1:0-1773 GCA_964419315.1 uncultured Saprospiraceae bacterium
CGGATTAATGTCCCGCTTACTGGGTACTAATTGATTATATTCTAATCTAAGATTGATGATTCCTTTTTCTCTGGTGCCAACCCAAATATTATTTTCCTGATCAAGTATAAGGTTAGGGGCAAAAGGAATATTATTGTGGGCAATTGGAAAATCAAAACTTTTCAGCAAATTAGAATTTCTGTTAAATTGACTTAAGCCATTACTAGTCGCTATCCAAATCAAACCTTGTTCATCTTCCAGTAGATCCATGATATTGTTTCCAATAATAGTCGATGCTTTTTCTTCAAAACTTAAATAAGGTTCGAATGCTAGAGTGACTTCTTCTTTGGTGTTGAGGGGAGGCAGGTTATTGCTATGAATTTTATGAAGACCATTAGTCGTACCCAACCAAAGATCATTCAATTGGTCTTGTAGGATTACTTGAATGGCATTGGATTCTAGATTGGTGTTATTTTTATTTTCTGAGCGATAAACATTGTAGGTCGGTTCCCAATCTTGTTTCCCTAAAGTGTTGGTAGCATTTTTTGGAAAATTCATAAGTAGGAGTCCTCCTCCGTGGGTGCCGATCCAGAAACGATCTCCATTATCTTGAAATAAACTCCAGACATTATTAGCCACCTTATCAGAGGTGGTCTGAAAATGTCTAGCCTGTTGTTCGCTGATCTGACCTTTTTCATCGGCCAATAATAAGTAGAGTCCATCGGCCCAAGTACCTGCCCAAATCCATCCCCG
The DNA here is from genome assembly GCA_964419315.1 of uncultured Saprospiraceae bacterium. GTDB lineage: Bacteria > Bacteroidota > Bacteroidia > Chitinophagales > Saprospiraceae > CALLVY01. The sequence continues at coordinate 733 of CAYQRA010001145.1, forward strand.
ATTATCTTCCATTAAGCTTAGGACTGCTTTAGGATTACTGTTTTCCTGCTGATTCTGCCTAAGCAGATATCGCGTAAAAGTGGCAGTCTTGCGATCAAAAAGATTTAGTCCTCCTTCTGTACCTACCCAGATTCTATGACGGGTATCTTCCATGATGACTAAGACTTCATCATTGCTTAGACTATTGGTTTGAGCAGGATCATGGCGAAAGGTGGTCCAAGTATTGCTCGCTGGATGGAAACGGGTCAATCCACCAAAACGAGTACCAATCCAAAGAAATCCTTTACTATCAGAAAAAAGAGTCCTGATATTATTCGATTGAAGGCTATTGGATGCCACTTGACCTTCTTTCGTCTGTCTATAGATTTTTATGAGATTGGGGCCGTCAAAACGGCAAAGGCCGTCATTGGTCGCAATCCAAAGAAAACCTAGCTCATCCTTTTCTACCGCCGAAATATTATTACTGGGTAATCCAAGCTCTTTCTCCCAACTTAAAAACGTTATATTTCCGTCTTTTTGGGCCAATAAGACCGCTTCAGTTGAAATGCAAAAGAAGAGGAGGAGTAGGAACTTGGAAAAAATAGATTGTAGTGACATACTTAATCTTATACCAGAACTCATATTTTAGGAATGGATACCATAGAACTCCTTAAAAACTTAGCAGTTTTTAGAAGTTAGGGAAGAAAGCAGCGATTAAGAAATAAATATTAAAATAATACCCATGTGTTTTTTTGGGGAACAGGGTTTATTAGCAACTCGGTGCTTATTTTTTTATTTCTATTATCAAATCCTATAGAGGTCATTTGTTACAGAGAGATTATTGAATAAGGAGCAAGGGAATAAAGAAATGGAAATCTGGAGAACTTTACTATTGCATCATATGGTATCCCTGCAAAAGTTAGGCCTAAAACATATAATATAAATATATGTTATGAAATGTTGATTTTCTTTCCTGTTTATCGAAGGAAAAAGTCATTAATGGTATTGACTAAGAGGTGGCTTAAAGTGATATAGGCGGGGAAGTGTTGCCCGTGAAGCGGA
>CAYQRA010001146.1:0-1770 GCA_964419315.1 uncultured Saprospiraceae bacterium
TTTCTTCACTTCTACTAGCCAAGTAGCTAGTAGAAGTGAAGAAACCGAACCTTGGGAATCCATGGGACCACACAACCGAGGGGGCAGAACTTTAGCACTCACTTTCAATCCTCAAAATCCTAAAACGATCTATGCAGGTTCTGCAAGCGGTGGACTTTGGCGGACGCACACAGAAGGTTTTGGCGTAAAGGCTTGGGAAGTGGTCAACACAGGCTTTCCAATACTCGGAGTCAGTTCCATCACTTTTGCACCGAATGATTCTATGACGATGTATGTTGGAACGGGCGAGGTGTATAATGTCTTTCAGGCAGGAACAGGTGCTGCTTATCGGAACACTAGAGGAAGTTATGGCATCGGTATTTTGAAATCTACAGATGGTGGTCTGTCTTGGGAATTGAGTTTGGATTGGACAGCCGAGCAAACCAGAGGAATCTGGGCAATTAGAGTAGATGAAAGTAATCCCAATATTGTTTGGGCAGCGACTACGGATGGACTTTACAAAAGTGAAGATGCAGGAGAAAACTGGCAACAAAAGTTGGACGTAGTGATGGGAAATGATCTACTCATCAATCCAAATAATTCTGATGAATTGGTGGCAGGTATGGGCAACTTCAACACGGAAGGAGCAGGTATTTATTACTCAGAAGATGGCGGCGAAAATTGGAACAAAATAACGACTAATCTGCCTAATAATTTTAATGGTAAAATCCAATTGGCTTTATCTCCATCTGAGCCTGATGTGCTTTGGGCGAGTATTGGCAATGGTTTTGGATTTAGTGACGGTGCAACTTGGCTGTGCAAATCCATGGATTTTGGTAAAACGTGGCGTGTGATTAATCAAACGGATTATTCTCGATGGCAAGGTTGGTTTTCACACGATGTTGCCATTAATCCTGACAATGGAAACGACCTAGTAGCAATAGGCATAGAAATTTGGCGATCAACCAATGGGGGACAATTTTTGGATAAAAAGACGGTTGGTGGAATTGGTTTTTCAAATCCTCCAATAGGAGCACCAGATGGGAATCCCAATTTCGTTCATTCGGATGCACACGATGTTGTTTATCATCCTGAAAACTCGAATATTGTTTATGTGGCTTGCGATGGTGGGATTTACCGTTCGGAAAATGGTGGCACGACTTGGCGAAGTTTGAATGGAGGCTATCAAACGGCACAATTTTACAATGGGTTTTCAACCTCTCAAAATGATTCAGATTTCTGCTTAGGCGGTTTACAAGACAATGGAACTTGGGTCTGGAATGGCGATTTGTCTTGGCGAAATATTTGGGGAGGAGATGGCTCTTGGACGGCTCTTGATCCTAATAATGATAGCAACTTTTTTGTATCTTCTCAATTTTTGAATGCAGTTAGATTAAGAGGAGGGTCTGCAATTGGGTTAAATGTTCCAATCCAATCTCCAACTGCTTTCATAGCCCCCTATGTCATTGACCAATCAGAAGGTAATACTATCTATGCAGGATCATCAGTCATTCATAAATCTACCAATCAAGGCATTACTTGGACATTGACAGATGCTTCTCTTTTTGGAACAAATCCAGTTTTGAGCATGGAAGTTTCTCCAGAAAATGCAAATATCGTTTATGCTGCTACCGCGCCTTATGCAGGAAATCGAGGAGGTGCATACGTGACGCTAAATGGGGGCGACACTTGGGAAGATATTACTCAAAATCTACCCGATCGTTTTCCGATGGATATGACCGTTGATCCTAATGATCCTGCGGTCGCGTACATCACTTTTTCAGGATTTGG
>CAYQRA010001147.1:0-1764 GCA_964419315.1 uncultured Saprospiraceae bacterium
CTTAAAAAAGGGAAGCGAAATTTTTCGTTTCCCTTTTTTTATGTCTATACTTGAGTGAATCGAGAATAATTTGGTTTTGATCGTTTTCCAAAAGCTAATCCAGACCTAGGTTCTCCAAAATTATTGATCCTTTTTATGCCCATTCAAGCACCGCTAAAAACGCGTGACCCAGAAGTCGCCCGATTGCTTTTTCGTAAGATGCTCACCATCCACGAAGAGCAAAAGTTGGACATCCGCCAAAGGGTGGAGGTCTTATACGCCTTGATGAGTCGAGTTTTTGTGGAAGTTACAGGAGAAGAAAAATTACAATTCACCACCCTATTCGCACGGATTGCTTACGCGAGTCATCGTTTTAACCTACCCAAGCAAACTCAATTTTACCTTCACAGTTTTCGTCGCCGTGCTCGCCAAAGAGCGACCAAGGAAGAGCAGCTCCAAGTCACTTATCAAATTGGATTAAAGGGGCTCGCAGAAAGTATTGGCAATCTTTACCAAGTAAGGATACCTAAAGCATTACAGACCTTATTACCCAAGGATGGTTTTTACCAGTCTTCTCCGGTGGAGATCGTAAGCTATCGGAGTAAAATTCGCGTTTTGGCGCTAGAAGATGATGCTAAAAACCAGCAACTCATCGTTCGAGAGGAATCCCAACCCACTCAGGACATCCGAGTACAATATAATATCGCCGAGCGCAACGAAAATTTCAATTCTGGAATCAAAGCCATTCGATCCGTTTTTGGGTTTCCCTTGGTTATGAATCTGATTGAGGTAGAAATCGACAAGGCGGGTATTTATCGCCCCAATGGTTTTGTGATCGAACCAGATTATTTGATTGATGTATCCGCCATCTCGGAATCTTTTAAAGCCTCCGGAACGGAACCCATTTTATATTTACTCAAAAAATACCTCCCCTTTCAATACAGTGCTCCTTTGATGCTAGGAAATGTCGCCAATTTCTTTTTAGATGAATTGATGAATGATGCCGACACTACTTATCAAGAATTGGCCCGACAGTTATTCCAACTCAACCCGATGGCTTTTGCCACTTTCGAGGATCGCGAATTGAGAGAAATTTTACAAAAAGCACAAAAACATTATGTCCATCTAAAGCGAATGGTTCAACGAGGTTTCCCAGAAAATAATGTCACTCCAGAAGATTGTTTTTTGGAGCCGACTTTTTACTCCGATATTTATGGTATCCAAGGGCGGCTTGATGTTTTTTGTCATAATGCAGAAAAAGGAAATAAAGCCGCCATTGTGGAATTGAAATCTGGTAAGGCTTATAAGCCCAATATCTATGGCATCAGTTCCAACCATTTTATGCAAACCTTGCTGTATGACCTCATCATCAAATCTGCATTCCAAAAAAGTCTCAATACGACCAACTATATCCTCTATTCTGGGGTAGAGGAAAAACACCTGCGCTTTGCTCCGGTGGTCAAAGCCAAACAGATGGAAGCCCTGCGCCTCCGCAATGAATTATTGGCCATCGAACAAGGCTTAATCAATCTTGGAACCGAAGACCTCAACGAATTTAATATTCTCGATACCATCTCCCCTAGTCAAATGCCACACCTCAAAGGTTTTGTCAAGCGCGACCTGACTCTTTTTGAAAAAGTGTTTAGGGGAATGGATCCGCTGGAGCGAAAATATTTTGTCGCCTTTTCTGGCTTTATCGCTCGTGAACAACAATTGGCAAAAACTGGAATTCATGGCAATGCCCGTAGAAATGGACAAGCCGCATTATGGCTCAATAATGAAGAA
>CAYQRA010001148.1:0-1763 GCA_964419315.1 uncultured Saprospiraceae bacterium
GATTGGTTCCCTATGAAGAGCTTTGGCGAACAGGAGCCAATAGAAATTCTAAAATTGCTTTTTCTGAGGAGGTAATTATTGAGGGGACTCGAATTGAAAAAGGGACTTATGCGATTTTTACCAAACCCAGTAAAACACATTGGGAAGTTTATCTTTATACGGATACTAGCAATTGGGACGTTCCAACAGATTGGGATCAAGAAAAGGTGGCGGTGCAAATTAGGGTACCTGCTTATTCCTTAGAAAGACCTTTGTCTTCCCTAACGATCTCCGTGGATGAAGTCACGAATGATCAGTTTAATTTGAGTATCGCTTGGGATCAAACAGGAATTTCTTTTCCTATTTCTTTAAGCACGGAAGAACAAATGTTGGAAGACATCGCAGATGTATTGGGTGGACCTGATGCAGATGATTATTATTTGGCTGCTCAATACCGATTGGAATCTGGAAGGGAATTGGAAAAGGCGGTAGAGTGGAGTAGTAAGGCGATTGAGTTGCGTCCAAAATCTGCTTGGTGGGATTATAGAATCAAATGCTTAGCTATGTTGGAATTGGGGGAAAAGGAAGCCGTCCAACCTTTCGCCCAAAAAGGATATGAACTAGCTCAGGTGCATGGAAGTGATTATGGAATTAGTGAACTGAAAAGCATCGTAGAAAGGTGTAAATAAGTTGGTGTCAACTTCTAATCTGGCGTACCGTTTTTTGTTATGCTCCAGATTAATAGGAACCAAAAGCAACAAACCCATTGCCAATGAAGGCAATGGGTTTGATTAGTGTTTATTTAAAATAAAAAATGTGTTGACTTAGGCAAACATTTTGATCAACCAAATGATCAATGCGACGAAACCAAATGTCCATAATAATGATCCTAAGACACCACTGAAGAGTACAATACCGGAGTTAAGACCTATTGTACCAACAAAAGCTAGAACAGATAGAACCACAGCTAACCCCCAGCTTAAAAGCCACATGTTTCTCCATTTATCGATATCATCATCGAAAGGACCTTCTGCCATTTTTTTCTCCAATTTGGCCAGTTTCTTTTGCAATTTGGCTTGCTTGCGCATTTCTTTTTTGCTTAATGTCGGTACCTCTTCCGCAGCTACTTCAGTAGTAGTGCTTGCACTAATCGGAGCTACCACAGCAAAAGTAGTGTTTGTCATAAGTAAGCAAAATGCTAGGCTTAATAGGGTAATAACGTTTTTCATAAAATTTAATTTAGATTAAAAAAGTGATTAATTAGGCTTATAGATGTTCTTTAAAAGAATCATTGATAATTGGTCAGTAAAAATAACAAGATGTAGTAGTGTGGTGGAGACTTTGTATAATGGTTTTTCTTTGAAGTTGTTTAAGAATGTGTTCTGAAATTAGTTGTAAGTGCTTGATTCTTAAGACGAAACTCCTTTTTCTTTTCATAGCCAAAGCTATGGGAATAAAAAGAGCTGAAGTATTTAAGGATCAATGGCTTACAAATAAATCATCAATTCATTTTTAAAGAACTTCTTTCTTTATACGGCAACAAGATATGTAATTTATTCTAAAAGTGAAATGGTTTAAGAATAGATTTCTTTGTATTTTTTTTCCACATAGTCCATGAAATAACTGAAATTTAATTGTTCTCCAGTGACTTTCTGACAGAGGTCAGCAGCAGAATATTTTTGGCCATGCACATGGATTTTTTCTCGCAACCATTGCAATAATTGGCTGCTATTTCCATTTTTTAACTGCTCTGCTAATTGATCTATTTCTTGTTCTGCTTGATG
>CAYQRA010001149.1:0-1762 GCA_964419315.1 uncultured Saprospiraceae bacterium
CGGGATTTGGTTGGGGGATTTGGATGCGGGGGAGGTTTTGGAGGTGGCTGATTTTGGGGCGGCTTTGGTATAGGGGGTTGCTGGGCTGTTCTTTTGCTTTTTTGGAAATTGTTTTTGTGAAAAAATGCCCCCTATTAATACTCCCCTATTCCCCCAAACCACAAAAAGCCCCAGAGTTCCCTCCAAGGCTTTTTGCATGTATACCGACTACCGATTCCAAAATCAGTAGACTTTTTCAGTACTAAATATTAGCAATATCATTCCAAGTATCCACATTATAAATCGTCAAGATCTTCTCTTCGCGACTAATCATGCCTGCAAAATTCTTAGCGACAATTTTAAAATGATGATAAATAGGATTGCCATTTGCATCCGCTACCGTCAATAGATTACTCGCCAAGCTCGTAGCCATGAGTTGGACCTGAACGACCGCATCATTGGATTGGACTTCATGGATGGATTCCCAATTGCCACTGGCATTCATTTTGTGAATCGCATAGGTGCCATTGTGGACGGTCTTGTTCCACGATAGTGTCACGGTGTTGAGTTCGTTGGCGACATTGATCGGGGTAGAATAGTATTCTAGATCTGGTGCCTCTGGATTGCTGTTTTCTACAATGTTGGTCATGGTGATTTTAGAAGCTTCCGAAGGAACATAGCGAGTCAATTCCGTTCCTGATTTATCTTCGTATTTCACTTCTCGTTGTACCACTATTTTGTAGAAAAGGGGATCCCCGTAAGGGACATATCCCAGATCCCCAAATTCATCTCTTAGGGTCCAGATGGGCTCATTTACGATCGCGGTGGTTTCGATTTCACTCACTTGATCCATCGTTCGGATCGATAAGGAATCTACTCTGGAGGTGGCTCGATAGATGTTGACCTTTTTGATATTCTGTTGTTTGAGGTAGCCATTGATCTGGACTTCGATGGCTGGCGTTATTCCTGCGAGGACATTCCCAAGAACAGGAGTGATCTTGACGATCTCCGGAGCAGAGGGTGGCGCAGAATTAACCAGACTTATAGGGCCCAAAATCGGACTATAAGGACTGTTTTTCATCTGCAAATTGATTTCTCGAACCGCATAGAAATACTTGGCATTCGAAGCACCGTCTAAACCAAAGTCGGTAAACTGCGTTTGGTGATTTGGACTGCCGGTGCCGATAATTTTGGCCATAGGAGCCATGTCAAAATCAGGATCATTGGGATTCAACAAATTGCCATTGCGATCTCTGATTACTTGCTTTTTCGGAACTGGTACATAGGCGGGGCCATTGATGTGCTTGTACACAATCGGAATTTCCGTGAGCGGAACAAAACAGTTGAAAATGATATCGCGCATAAAGCTGACCAACTGCAATTCCCCATGGCCTGCCCCAGCCGGAATCACTACTTGGTGCAAGGAAGTAATCGCACCCAATGGCGGTACACTTGCGTTGAAATGATCGTTGTGCTCGTCAATAAAAGCATTGATGCTCGCAATGAATTTTGGACTATTGGGCAAAGGCATACGTACACCGGTCGGATCATTTGGTAGTTTTTCAAACAGACCTCCATCGGCTGTATAATCCCAGCTCAAGAAGTTGTTCCAGCGATCTTGTAACCACTCTGATTTTCGATTTTCAAAAATATCGAGTAAGATACTTTCCACATTATAATCCGTCGGTCCGGTGAGATCATCCACTTTATAAATAGAAGTCAATATCTGTATATCACTTGCTCGGTTGTATTGCACCGAATAAGGTTTGTGTTCAAAAACAGT
>CAYQRA010001150.1:0-1759 GCA_964419315.1 uncultured Saprospiraceae bacterium
TTTACTCCCATCCTTCGTCATGTCCTCACCATAATAGCTACGGCTATTAGGTTCCGGGCATTCCTCGACTGGAAACAAAATCCTGCTTTTTATCTCATAAAATCATTTTAGCATCATCTCTAATAAATCAAATAGGAGAAATCGTCTGGTGTTTCCACCAACAAAAAAATTCAGCTTTCAGGACTTTTTCGCGTAAACTACGCAGGTGATTTATATTAAGCATTATGTTAAATAATTTAGTAGCAGTATAGTAGCGTTTATTCTAAAATGGGCAATGCCACACAAAAGGTAGCCCCCTTTCCAAGTCCTTCTGATTCTACCCAGATACTTCCTTGGTGATTGTCTACGATTTTTTTACAAATTGCTAGCCCAATACCGGAGCCTGCATACTCCCCAACGCCATGTAAGCGTCGAAATAAATCAAAGACTACATGTTGATAGGCTTTCTCTATTCCAATGCCATTATCAGAAACTTTCAGTAAAAAAAGCTTGCCTTCCTGGACACCACTAATTTGAATTCGCGGAATATCGGCTTGGCAATATTTCAAGGAATTGTCGATCAGGTTTTGTAGGAGGTGAGAAAATTGTCTTTTGTCTACAGCGATGGGAGCCATTTGGGAGACCTCGATAATGGCTTTTGTTTTTCGCACTTTAGCGCCGAGTAAACGCAGGGTGTCTCCGATCACAAAATTGATATCACTTTTCGTAATCGGTTCGCTATGGTCACTCACTTTGGTAAAAGCCAAAACGTCTTCGATCATTTCTTGCATGCGGGCGGCAGCATCTCCGACGAAGTGCAAAAAATCTTGCCCTTCTTCATTGAGACTTCTTAAATGTCGATCGCCTAATAATTGGATGTAACTGCGAATGGTTCGCAAAGGTTCTTTCAATTCATGCGAAGCCATCAGCGCTTGGATTTGATCGCTACTGTCGACGTAGTTTTCCTTTTTTTCTTTTTGCAAAGAAAGCTCTAAAGTCAGTTGACGAATCGTTTGCTGAAGTTGGCTTCGTTCTACTTCTGCTAGCATCATTTTTTTCTTAGACAGTTCGATGCTTTTGAGTTCTTGACTTGCGAAAACGCCCATACTTTTCGCTGCAAAAAAGCCCATCAAACCAGAGGTGTAGGCCAACATTAAAAAGATAAACAAACGCAAATCTGATCCTAAAAGAATCAACAAAAAAACAAAAGGAATAAGAAGACCCAATAAAAAAACGCGGTCTCCTCGTACGGCTGAAAGACTTACAGCTTTTAGGCTTGCTTGTAAATAGGTAATTGCAGAATCCATCATGATACAACAGCTTTTGGGTGATTAAAAAATTTTACTGTTTTTCCAACAGATAGCTTTACAATGGAATCAAATCAATCTTTTTGGAGATCGTATTTAATTCCAACGTCTAACTCAAAAGCCATTAAAGTATTGGGAGGAAGAATAAAAAAATTATTCTACTCCAATCGCAAGGGAGTTAGACTTTTAGTCCGGTTTAGAAAATGAAGCTTTCTTTTGCAACCGTAAAGTTCACGTCAGTAAAACTTATTTTTTCAACCTTACTTAAGTTAGAAATACCAAAAAGTATCTCCGACTAATGTTGGAAAATAAAATGATGGGATTACGCCCTGAGTCGCCAATAAATGACAATGGGCAAGACCAAAATGGCCCTAATTTGTAGTGGGTGGGAGGAATTCCTGCTGATAAGACAGGTGGGGGTTGTTTTGATATGTTCGAAACAAATATCAACGCAAATAAAATATAAATCAAGT
>CAYQRA010001151.1:0-1754 GCA_964419315.1 uncultured Saprospiraceae bacterium
AGGTTTCTTCCTTTTGCTCAGCAATCAGAGAAGCATCCTGCCTTACCATGTCCGTTTCGGCAGCCGTCAATGGTGAATCGTTTACGCCTGGGCGCATAAAGTTACATCCTGGCCCAATACAATCTGCATCCATTTCCACGTCGAAGAAAAATTGACGGGGTGGTTCGCAATCATATAATGCGCTAATGGTAAAAGTTTGTCCATCGGTGAAGGTGGTTGCATTCAGTATAGCGGAACGTGGCCCAGTAGGCGTAATGGTGACCGTATTGGAGTTGACTAACCACTGCGTTACCGAACCAATCCCACTTGTACTTACAACCACATAATTGTAAAAACCCGCTTCAACAATGGTTGACTGGCCTGAAATACCGCTAGGTGCGCCGAGTGGAGGAAACGTCCTCTCAATACTAGCTCCTTCATATCCGATGATGTTATTGTAGATAGGCGTAACCCTTACCCGGTAGCTATTGTTGTAGCCAACCCCCGTGAGAGTGAATTCAAGATCGTTAGTAATCCGGTTAAAAGTATACGGGCCGTTACCGACTGCTGTTTCTACCCGGTAGAGCATACCTTGACAAATACCACCATCCAACGGTCCTTCCAGCCGGACCCTTCTTATTCCTCCAGAGCCGCAGGATGCACTAATACTTACAATGTCATCAACGGTATCCCCGTACGGTATAAAGGTTTCACACAAGGTCGCTTTATCTTTTTCTTTTAGACTTAAGACAAGGCTACCACCATCCAGGCCAAATTTTTTGATCTTTATTTTTCTACTCTGAATGTTTTCAATCTTTATTTTAACCTTTACTCCATACTTTTTGCTTGGATCAACATTGTCGCTGTCCCATCTTATTCGCACGTTAGAAGCAATCCCAAGGTCATTACTGGCAACGGGAAACTCCTGTTCCGATTCGAATAAACTGCAAGATTGGAAACCTGCTAGGGTTAAATCCCCAAACTCTATTTTCTTACCAAGACCAATGTCCCAACAATCGACAAATTCTCCTCCCGTTACCTCCCATTGCATAACATAGCAAACGGCTTGGTGCTGGTTTTGCATCAGGGTTTGGATGAGGTCAAGGTTGCTGTAAACGGCGGATAAATTAGAAAATCCGCTATTATCTGGTAGTACGCAGGCGTCAGAGGGTTGGCCTGGACGCCAATCGGGAAATACAATTGGATACCTTTCGACGGGGCCACCATCTCCGCAGAAATTAGCCGAACGCCAAACCGTCCAGTCCGTATTGCAATCAGTGTTTAAAAGCGGGAATGTAATATCAAAAAATTGGCCTTTAAGTTGGATAGAAAAGGCTAATAATACGATTAGGGGAATATAAAAACGATTCATTATGGTTCAAGTTTTTATCAGCTCTTGGTCATCATACTCTGTTTTATTTGGCATACGGATCAACTACGGTTAATTACGTAACTATCGAGCCATGGAGCGACCAAAGCGGTTAATGAAAAGGAGTTCCGTGACGCAAGTCTTCCCAAAAAATGCACAATGCTGTGTTGTTTTAATGGTGAAGTTGCTTAATTAAGACAGGTGTTTCTGATTGTAAATATTTCGAAAATAGACGCAGGATCCTGTTATACCCTCGATGAGTATGACTGTTTAGAGACGCCAACTGAGGACGAATTACCACGAATCAGTTACAGTCTAGCCATTAGATGAGCGCTTAAACAGTGCCTTACAAAAGTGGCATAAATAAGCTTGGTAGAACTCTTCCATTTCGATAAACCACGAACAG
>CAYQRA010001152.1:0-1750 GCA_964419315.1 uncultured Saprospiraceae bacterium
TCAAAGTCATCAACTGATGTGCGCATATATTTTGGCTGCTTTTGAATCCTTGATTAAGCAATCGATTGCCAAAGAAGAGGCAATAGAAAAACTTAGTATTGCCCTAAAACGCTTTGGTGGTAAATATATTCAATGGTCGATGAAAATAATGCTTTGGATAAAAAGAGATAAGCAAAAATTTATTGAAAACGCAGCCATTCAAAAAGGGCAAGAAATTTACGGAGATTCCTTTTTGCTGGAAGAAGAAAAAACCAATGATCAGTTCACTTCCATTGTTACCAAATGTGGATATTTTGAATTCTTTAAAAGAAATGGCCTACCCGAATTGACAAAAATATTTTGTGCATGGGACTCTTTATGGGCAGACGAAATAAATAAACAGAATTGTGGCATTCAATTTAGGCGACCCACAACCATTGCCGATCATGAGGAGGATTGTAGATTTGAATTCCATTATCAAAAGAATTAAAAACTGTTAGAGAACTTAAAAGAATCACAAAGCTCCTAACATCTAAGGTGGAATAACTATTAAATTTTTAGCATCCAAAATTAAATTTTACCTTTGATACACTAACTAATTTATGTTACCGTGTATTTAAGCTTTCGCTAAACAATTTGAAATCTAAAAGGAATGGATGCAGCGACATGGAAATCTAAAGGTCAATTGATAAACGTAGCGGGTCGTTCCATCTTTGTGGTAGACGAGGGTAGGAGAGACGCTCCTGTTTTATTGATCTCGCATGGTTACCCTTCTTGTTCCTATGATTACTGGAAAGTATTGCCCATCCTCAGCTCATCCTTTAGAGTCATCGTTCACGATCATATTGGTTTTGGTTTTTCTGACAAGCCAAGCGACTACTCTTATTCTCTGATCGATCAAGCTGAAATGGCCATGGCTTTGTGGCAAAAAATGGGTATCCAAAAAGCCCACCTGATTGGTCATGATTATGGCACCAGTGTCCTTACCGAAATTATCGCCCGTTGGAATTTTGGCTTTCGCCCCATTCAAATCCAATCGATCACCCTTGGCAATGGTTCGATGTTGATTGATATGTCGCAATTATTGCTTTCGCAAAAAATATTGGTCCACAAAACCTTCGGTCCGCTTTTGGCCAAAGTGGCTTCTCGCGGATATTTTCAATACAATATGAAAAAACTCTGGGCCGATCCTGCCAAATACGACGCCCAAGAATTGGATGTCATCTTCGACATTAATTTTAATACGGCTGGCCGAAAAGTATTGTCCAAAATCACCCGCTATATTTTGGAACGCTACCAATTTTATACCCGTTGGCTCGACCATGGATTATACAAAACCGATATTCCCATTCATCTCTATTGGGCAGATCAAGACCCCGTAGCTGTGATCGCTATGGCCCATCGACTCCAGAAAAATCTTCCCCATTGCACCTTAGATATTTTAGAAGAAGTAGGCCATTATCCGATGTTGGAAACGCCCGAACGTTGGGCAAAAATCATCCTCAATAATTTAAAACCTACCACACCCTCTTAAGAAAAAAAACACAAAAGAAATTCTTTTTCATCCACAAAAGCAAAAAAATGTACACCCTCCATCAATACGAAGATGCCAATACACTAGCCACTCAATACGCCAAAATTTTTAAATCCCAATTGTCTCGAAAAGCCAAAATCAACATCGCCCTTTCCGGCGGCAGCACCCCAAAAATCCTTTTCCAACACTGGGCCACCCATTACGCCGATACTATCGATTGGCACCGCCTCCATTTCT
>CAYQRA010001153.1:0-1741 GCA_964419315.1 uncultured Saprospiraceae bacterium
TGTGATACAGAATTTGTGAAACATTCCGACAAACCTGAAGAGGCCTTCAAGTTTTTTAGAGACAACAAAGAGTTAATCCCTAGGGACGAAGCCACTCGAAAGGAAATCTACTATGCTTTATTCACTTATTTAGACGCCCTTCGAAAGGGAGATCCCGTTGGCGATGATATTAAAATTATTCAAGAAATCTTAGGTACAACGGACAGTTTTCATTTTCTATGTCATCATGAAGCTTTATCCGCCGAAGAAAGAGGAAGCTTGATTCTCAAATTTCCAGATATCGAAAACCTCTGGAGTAAAAGCAAGAGCGATCAACAGAAGACGCTACCTGATTTACTAGCGGCTTTGTACCATGACCAAAGCACCGTAGCAGATAAATCCACCGAAGTGTTACAAAAGCATGAACGGCTTTTGTTCAATTATCTTCGGAGAATGGAAGATCGAGCGATAGAAGAGGGCAATGAGCAAAATTTGGAGGTATTCAAAGGAATCGTCACTATTTTTGGACAGGAAGGAGTTACCAAACTCTTGAACGACAGTACTTTCACGCCCGTCGAAAAAGGAAGATTACTACTTTCTGGAAAACGATTATTGGAACATCGGTGGAATGCAGAAGAGGCACCCAATCGGAATGAATTATTGCCCATTTTACTCAAAACCGTTGAGAGTGGAGATGCTAAACTGCAAGAGATAGCGCGACATTTTCTCAAAAAGAAGTCAGCAGATATCCAACGACGGTTAGACTTCTTGATTGATGATTTGCAAGACGAGGAAGAAGCAGCCGCAATGGTCGTCAATGCCATTGAATTTGGAACAGATAGCGACCTCAAAGCTATACTTACCAGATGTGTAACTTGGATCGCAGCCGATAAGAATATCACTCTAGTTGATCGCTTTGCACATAATATCCGATACCGAGCAGAAGCCATTTCGCCGATCGTCAACTTACTCAACAATCGCTTCGATTTTCAGAAGAACAAAGAAGTGAAACAATTTGTAAGACAAAAAATTCTGATCGAACAACAGAATCCAACTATAATAAGAGTCTTCAAAGATAATACCCTATCGAAAGAGGAAAAAGACCAGCATACTATCGAAGAGCTCTACAAATGGGCTTATGGTCACAGTAAAAAATCAAAAATCTATTCTGATTTATTTGAGAGTCGAAGAGAAGGACTTAGAAATGCTGCCAACGACCTCAAGCCTAAAGCAGTTTTTGAATTGTCCAAGTCTATTTTAAAACAACTGGAACGAGAAGAAACTCAAAGAAGAGAAGTAGTGGTGGAGAAATGGCTGACTCAATTGCTAAGTGAAATGAGTGACAATTGGTTTTTTGAAGACAAGAAGGAAGATTACGACAGAATCAAGCAGCGATTGGAACGATTGGCGGTCGAACCACTCAGCAAGCGGTTACCTAAAGAATCTAATCTAGATATTAGAGAGAATTTGGTCAAAATCTTGGGTAACATCGGTGGTCGTATTGCCGTAGATGCCTTAGTACGCACCGTGACTGGTGAAGAGCGAGAGCGCGTAGCCAGGCAGAATTTACTTTCTGAATACTATCTCGAACCTTCAAAGGAACGAAGCGAAGAAGCATCTCGACTACTTACAGATGCCGTAAAAAATGCTAAACAAACGATGCGCCTGCTACAACTGCTGAATGTAGCTACGTTCGTACTCGGTGTTGTACTCATCATGGGTGGTGTAAGCATAGCTGTTATTAGCGAAGAATTGGGTAGTA
>CAYQRA010001154.1:0-1731 GCA_964419315.1 uncultured Saprospiraceae bacterium
CGGTGGTTCAGCTGATCGAGGTAATATTCAACTGATAGAAGATGATCGTGGATTCTTGTTGACTAACAATGCTTGGAAAGCAATTCCATTTGAATACCCGATCACCGCAGATACTAAAATCGAATTTGAGTTTATGAGTAGTCAAGAAGGAGAGATACATGGAATTGGGTTTGAAAATAATTTATCTATTTCCTCTAGTTCTGGATTCTTATTTCAACTATATGGAACCCAAACATACGGACGTCAGAGTTATAACGATTATGAGACGGAAGGCATTTACAAAAAATACATTATTCCAGTTGGCCAATTTTATACTGGTAATGCTAGATATATGACTTTTGTTATGGACGATGATGCTTATCCTCGCGATGGTAACAGCCTTTTTAGAAATATAAAAGTATACGAAGGCACTTGTGCGGACGAAACAACGCTGGCTGGTTGTGGTACAGGTAGTATTTCTCGTGATGTCTGGTTAAATATTCCAGGGTATGAATTAAATAGTATCCCATGGAATACCACTGCCGATATTTCAGATGAGATGACCATCTTTGAAGCTCCTATTGATGTTTATGATCACTATGGTACGCGGATGAGTGGATATATTTGTCCGCCACAATCTGGTAATTATACCTTCTGGATTTCTAGTGATGACAAAGGAGAACTTTGGTTGAGCACGGATGCTGATCCTAATAATGTACAGTTGATAGCAGAGGTAGATGGTTGGACTTATCCACAGGTTTGGGATAAATATACGGGTCAACAGTCAGTAGAAATTTACCTGGAAGCTGGTCGACAATATTATGTGGAAGCTTTCCAAAAAGAACATGAAGGCCTAGATAACTTGGCCGTAGGCTGGCAATGGCCTAACGGAACCATGGAACGTCCGATTCAGGGGGCACATTTATCACCGTTTACTGGAGCAACTATTCAAAGCATAGAGGATGATCCAACTGTTAGCAATACGCATGATGGTTATGCTGTACCGACCACTAATTCGGTTAATGATAATTCTGGTTTTGTAGAAATTAATGTCTATCCAAATCCAGCATCGGATGCCATCAACGTGGATTTAGTGGATTTTGTAGGACAGGATGTTTCTTTACAAATCACCAATAGTTTTGGTCAGCCAATCCATCAACAATCGTACAATGGATTAAATCAGTCCGTACTGAATATAGACATGAGTAAGCCCACAGTTATTAATGGACTTTACAATGTTCTAGTAACGGGAGAAGATGGGATCAGTGTCACTCAATCCTTTTTAATAATTAGATAGAATTTTATCATAAAAATAACTCAAAAGTCTTCGACGGATTAATTTTCGTCGAAGATTTTTTTTATCTTTCCATCATGGAAATAAAAACACTTTTTTCGGTCATGCCTCAAGTAGGAACCGTTACATGGATCGGAATTCGTGGGCAGAAAAAATCGGTTTTAGAGACCCCCGCTGAAGTTTTAGCAATTGCAGGGAAAGGTTTAGATGGAGATCACTATTCTGGCAAATCTGGAAAAAGAGCGGTTACGCTAATTCATCAAGGACATCTAAATACAGTAAGCGCTATTTTAGGCAAAACAGTCGATCCTCAGGATACCCGTCGTAACATCGTCGTAGAAGGTATCAATTTACTAGCACTAATCGATCAGGAATTTTGCCTCGGAGAAGAGGTTATCTTAAAGGGAACGGGACATTGTCATCCTTGCTCACGGATGGAAACCAACCTAGGACCAGGA
>CAYQRA010001155.1:0-1726 GCA_964419315.1 uncultured Saprospiraceae bacterium
AAGCGATCAATTGTAATGGGGACACCGATGGTGAAGTGACCGTCGCAGGAGCAGGAGGGACTCCTCCTTATAGTTATGAATGGTCTTCTACGGATACTGGACCGGTAGTCGCTAATCTGCCCTCCGATAATTATACCGTGACGATTACAGATGCCAATGCCTGTACTTACGAATTTAGTTTTGTCTTAGACGAACCTTCCGCTATCCAAATTACCAATACCCAACTCTACGAATGCGAATCTGGAGCTGGAAATAATGGAGAGCTTACCATTTTTACGAATGGCGGTTCCCCGCCTTATGCTTACCGCTGGAGTGATGGTTTTAATACAAGCAATGCTTCGCGAAATAACTTGCCTTACGGAACCTATAGTGTAACCGTAGAAGATGCGAATGCTTGTACTCAAGTCGTAGATGGATTAAGTGTTTGTCATTCCAATATGACTTTACCAGCAAGCAGTACCTTGTGTCAGTTTGGAACAATTGAATTATTTACTTCTGCTCCAGGAGCTTTGGCTTATAGCTGGTCGCCGGCTACCGATTTGTCTTGTACGGATTGTAGCACTCCGATAGCCAGTCCAAGCAGCAGTACCCTTTACACCGTCACCATTACCACTCCATCAGGTACGCCTTTTGTACATGAAGTAAACATTGCGGTCGATGAAAAGTGTATTTGGCCGGGCGATATAGATTCTAGTGGTTTGGTGAGTCATTTTGATTTATTACCTATTGGCTTAGCTTTTGACGAGGTGGGACCAATTCGTTATTTGGCTTCTAATGATTGGCAGGGGCAGACCGCGCCACTTTGGCCGGATGCGATTCCTAGTACTTCCATCAATTTAAAACATGTAGATGCGGATGGGGATGGAAAAATTGATGAAGGCGATATGATTCCATTGAATTTGAATTGGGAGCAAAATATTAATTTCACCAATGCTGTGAGTCCCTATCCCAATATTCCTTTATTGGATACCTTGCCATTTTATATTGCTGCGGATAGTTTGGAAGAAGGCCAGACCATAAGCCTTCCGGTTATTTTGGGAATAGAAGATTTACCAGCAGAAGAAATTTATGGCATTGCATTTAGTATTGATTATGATTCTTCCCTTTTTGTGCCCGGTACTGCGGTACTCACTTTTGAAAATAGTTGGTTGGGAACGGAAGGAACAGATATGATCACTGCGCAAAAAGAATTTTCAACACCTGGGCGTCTCGATGCAGCAATGGTTCGAACCGATGGCCAAAATACGGGTGGCATTGGGTCCATTGCCAATTACACCATCACGGTAGAAGATGATATTTTATTTACAAGTCATCCGGAGTCTTCTTTTGTTGGAAATACTGCTAGCTTGAATTCATTGGAAGTTAATTTTACCATTAGCAATGTGCGCTTGATCAATAAAGATGGTTTCGAAATGATTCCGCATACACCGATACAAACCGCAGTAGTAACTGCAAATACGACGGGGCGAAAAGAACTACCTGTTTTTGAAGATTTGTTTGAGGTCTTCCCCAATCCAGCACAGGAAAAAATATGGATTCATTCGAATAAATACCAGGTAGATTATTTGGAATTGTATAATGCGGCGGGGATGTTGATGCAGGCGACTTCACTAGAAGGTGTCGAGGAAATAGAAACAGATGTTTCTGAAATTCCGAATGGTGCCTATTGGATTCGTTTGAAAAGTGGAGGCCAGGTATTTACTGGCAAGGTGCTTATTTTGCGCTA
>CAYQRA010001156.1:0-1720 GCA_964419315.1 uncultured Saprospiraceae bacterium
AATATAAGCGAATTCGATACAAAGGTATTATTTGTGAGAGATGTGGTGTTGAAGTAACGCGTAGTATTGTTCGTCGTGAGCGAATGGGACACATTAAATTAGCGGTACCTGTTACGCATACTTGGTTTTTACGATCAACTCCTTCACGAATTGGTTTGATGATGGATTTATCAGTTAAACAATTAGAACAAATTGTTTATTTTGCGTCTTACTTAGTAGTAGATGTAGATACAGAAGAACCTGAAAAAAGCGAACAACTCTGGGAAGGCGGCTGGATGCACACCGGTGATCTCGCAACCATCGACAAAGAAGGGTATATACGAATCACTGATCGACTAAAAGATGTCATAAAAACCGGAGGAGAATGGGTGTCTTCTACTGACTTGGAAAGAATTATTTGTCAACATCCTTCCATCACTGAAATCGCTGTGGTAGGGATGCCTGACGAAAAATGGGGCGAACGCCCCCATGCAATGATCACACTGGAAGAAGGAGCCAATTTAACCAAAGCCGACCTCAAAACCTACTTGCAACCCTATATTGAAAATGGGGTCATCAATAAATGGGCAGTCCCATCGAGTCTTGTCTTTCAAAAAGTATTGCCTAAAACTTCGGTAGGAAAAGTCGATAAAAAACAGATTAGAAAAATCATGGCGGAGACCATGATTAAAGGGTAATTTTTTAATAAAAAAATATGAAAGAAGCAGTAATTATATCTACAGCACGAACAGCCATTGGAAAAGCTTACAAAGGCGCATTCAATAATACCCAATCCCCTACGCTGGGAGGCTGGGCGATAACAGAAGCCGTAAAACGAGCAGGGATTGCGCCAGCGGAAGTGGACGATTGTATCATGGGTTGTGCGCTAACTCAAGGGGCGAGTGGACTCAATGTCGGTCGGTTAACGGCCTTAGCAGGAGGTCT
Organism: uncultured Saprospiraceae bacterium; assembly: GCA_964419315.1. Lineage (GTDB taxonomy): Bacteria > Bacteroidota > Bacteroidia > Chitinophagales > Saprospiraceae > CALLVY01. The sequence goes on from CAYQRA010001156.1 coordinate 925, forward strand.
TCCGGTGACCGTAAGTGGAATGACCATGGATAGACAATGTTCTTCAGGAATGATGGCCATTGCTACTGCCGCCAAGCAAATTATGTATGATGGGATGTCAGTAGCCGTTGGAGGAGGATTGGATTCTATCAGCTTGGTTCAAAATAAAAACATGAACAACTATAGAGTAGTTGATAAAGACTTAGTGGCCAAACATCCTAACGTTTATATGGAGATGTTGGATACTGCGGAGTTAGTCGCCAAGCGATACAAAGTGACCAGAGAACAGCAAGATGAATATGCACTGCAAAGTCAACAAAGGACTGCTGCGGCTCAAGCAGCAGGAAAATTCGATGCGGAAATAATTCCAGCTAGCACCACAAAAGGAATCCTAAATAAAGAAACGAAGGAAGTTACTTTTGAAGAAGTGACGCTTACAAAAGATGAAGGCAACCGACCCTCTACTACCTTGGAGGCCTTAGCCAATTTGCGAAGCGTAAGAGAAAATGGTTTGGTAAGTGCAGGCAACGCCAGCCAATTATCAGATGGTGCTTCGGCTTGTGTTTTAATGGATTCGAAATTAGCAGAACAAAGAGGCATAGAACCTTTAGGGGCTTACCGAGGAATTGCAGTTGCGGGTTGTGAACCGGAAGAGATGGGCATCGGCCCGGTATTCGCCGTTCCAAAATTATTAAAAAATGCGGGACTTAAAATGTCAGACATTGGGCTTTGGGAATTGAATGAAGCCTTTGCTTCTCAAGTACTCTACTGTCGCGACCAATTGGGCATTCCAAATGAATTGCTAAACGTAAATGGA
>CAYQRA010001157.1:0-1716 GCA_964419315.1 uncultured Saprospiraceae bacterium
CCATAATTCTACTCAACAGCAAACCAACTTTAAAAATACCGCCATCAATATTGGCAACCACTTGGCCAAAGAAGCCGTTTGGGACGGAGACCGATGCAACTGGATTGGCCACGTCGTCGATGCCGTAAATGGCTCCTTCCAAGTAGTCCGCAAAAGTTTTACTCAAGACTTTTATAATGGCACCTCCGGCATCGCCTATTTCATTGCCACCTTACTTCGTTTCCATGAAGATCCTCTCTTGGAAGACCTCCTAGAAGGCACCGTCAATCAGGTGCTGAGTACGCTTGGCGAAAAAGATTCCTTGGGATCTAATTTTGGATTTCATGGTGGCCGAATGGGCGTAGCCTTTTCTTTGAAAGAAGTCGGAAAAATGAGACAGCGACCAGATTGGATAAAAGCAGGGGAAGACTTACTCGATAAAATCTGTGCGGCAGAAATCGAAGATTTCGAATTGGATATCATTGCCGGAGCAGCAGGAGGAATTCCCATTCTACTAAAATATTATCAAGAAAATAAAACACAAAAATACCTCGACACCGCTATCCGACTCGGAAATTTCTTAGTTGACAAAGCAGAGAAAAAACAAAATACTTGGGAATGGAAAACCCCAATGTCGCCTCAAGCCTTGACTGGATATTCTCATGGAAATGCAGGCATTGCCCTAGCCCTATTAGAGTTGTATGCCATTACTCAGAATACCGTTTTTTATACGGGCGCTATGTATGGTTTCAATTATGAAAGAAGCACTTATAATCCGACGGTACAAAACTGGCCAGATTTGAGAGAGATGGGAACGGGCAATCCGAGTCCTCCAAGTTATGGAGTAAGTTGGTGTCATGGCGCTCCGGGAATTGCCCTATCTCGATTGCGTGCTTGGGAATTAACGGGGGATAATAGTTTCCTCCAAGAAGCAGAAATTGCTTTGGCCACCACTTACAAAAATGTATACCACCAATTGACGCAAGGTCAGGATTCCGCGAATTTTTCTTTATGCCACGGGCTCGCTGGAAATGTGGATGTTTTACTAGAGGCTGTTCAAAAAACACCCCATCCTGTTTATCAGCAAATCGCAGAACAAGCGGGAAATTTTGGCATCGAAAAACATGATAAAACAGGTTTGTCTTGGCTTAGTGGTGTTCATGATCCTACGGGATTGACCAAAGGAATGGCAGAAACCCCTGGATTTATGTTGGGCATCTCCGGCACCGGTTATTTCTATTTGCGATTGGCTTTTCCGGGGCAAGTGGAAAGTAAATTGGTTTTGTAAGATTTTGAAGAGTATCCTACAAAAGTAAGTGACCCGTAGGTCGCTCGGATTCAGTAGAAATAACGATCCATCGTAAAATTATCTGCAAAATCTGAGCGACCTGCGGGCAACACCCCTTCCCCATTTCCTCCTTTCCCGCTTTTTAACATTTACCTTCTCCACACTTTTGATTAGACTTCAGGCTAACTAATTTCGTACAAAGCTGAATAATCTTTTATCGCTACTCTTCGTTAGTAAAATACTAATGTAACTAGGCTACACTCCCCCTTAGCAAGTAAGGGGCAGGCTATTTTACCGCCTCGATTAGCAATAAAACCTTAATTCCCATTCATTACTAAACCATTTTAGCATAAAGTCTATTATCTTGCGGCTCGTTCTTGAAAAGGAACATTTCCCGTCTTATTCTCCACTTTCTCCCTGATAATTGTAACCAAATCGGGAGTTTGGGG
>CAYQRA010001158.1:0-1713 GCA_964419315.1 uncultured Saprospiraceae bacterium
TTACTGGGCAAACGGGTGCCCTATGCCGTAGAAGCTTATCCCGAAGGGAGTATGGCGCACCTCTCCGCAGAAAGTGGTTTGTATTGTCGGGTATTTACAGAAGGGCTGTTTGGCATCGTTCCAAAAGGTTTGCGGAGCTTTTCCTGTACGCCAAGATTGCCCAAAGCTTGGGATAAAATGGCCCTGCGAAAGATTAAAGCATTCGGTCAGGAATTTGATCTAGAAGTTGTTCGCGAAGCGGAGGAAACGATTAGCGTTTTGCTCAAGGGGACTAATGGGAAGTTGCTAGATAAGCAAATGCTAAAAGAGGGAGAGGCGCTTGATTTTTCTTTTTGAAACAACTTCCTTCTTAAACAACTTTGCCATAATAAAATCAAGAAAATGAACCAAGCAAAAACGTCTAGACTCTATTCTCTAGATGTCTATCGAGGCATCACTATGTTTTTATTAATGGCGGAAGCTGCGATGGTGTATTCTGCTTTGACGGACTATTTTCCAGATGGAGTAGGGCATCAAATTATACAACAATTCCATCATCATCCTTGGAATGGTTTGCGTTTTTGGGATTTGATTCAACCCTTTTTTATGTTTATTGTTGGTGTAGCCATGCCTTTTTCTTTGCGAAGTCGATTGAAGAAAGGAGATACTTGGAATGATGCTTTTCGGCATATTCTGTTTCGTTGTATGATGCTCTTTTTGTTTGGCACTGGATTGCATTGTGTGTATAGCGGGAAGATGGTTTGGGAATTATGGAATGTTTTGACCCAACTATCCTTCACGATTTTACTGACCTTTTTATTGCTAAAAACGTCTTGGAAAAATATGCTAGGAGTTTCTTTATTTTGCCTGCTCTTGACCGAGATTTTGTATCGGATATATGATCCTGCTGCGCCTTTTGTAAAAGATCAAAACTTTGGTTCTTATCTGGATTTATTGCTGATGGGAAAAATTAATGACGGCGGCGGTTGGGTGACAATCAATTGTTTACCCACGGCGGTGCATACCATTTGGGGAGCGATCTGTGGAAAATTATTGCTGATGGACAAGTCGGCCAATGATAAAATAAAATATTTAGCTGGAGCGGGAGTAGCCTGTCTATTGGTAGGATATGGTCTAGATTTTTTGGAGGTCACTCCGATTGTGAAGCGAATTGCTACGAGTGCTTTTGCTTTTGCATCTGGTGCTTGGGCTATCCTGACCTTGGCTTTTTTATATTGGTTGGTAGATGTAAAAGGCTATCAAAAATGGACCAAATTCTTTGCGATCGTAGGAATGAATTCGATCTTTATCTACCTCTTTGGAGAAACGATCGGGGTACAGTGGTTGGGTGGTTTTGGAAAAACCTTTAGCCATAGCCTCTTTGGATTTTTAGGCTTTTCTTTGCCCATGTTGGAAGTTATTAATGGCTTTTTTGTTTTGGCGATGATGTGGTATTTATGCTATTTTTTGTACCGCAAGAAAATCTTTTTTAAAGTTTGATTTGAACGAAGAGTACTCCGCAGGAGTGAATGTCTAGTGGACATTCATCGAAGTGAACCGCTAGCGGAGTCTATCTTCAAGCTGAATGTCATCAACTTAGTGAAAATATTAATTTCTATGAAACCAATGTAGGAGCTATCAGGAAGGTCTATTGATACCCCATATTTTTTTACGCCTAGAAAATACCCAATAATTAAAATCTAAACTCGATTGTTCGCTATTACCTGTAGGTAA
>CAYQRA010001159.1:0-1709 GCA_964419315.1 uncultured Saprospiraceae bacterium
GCGCGCTGGCTTTCCTTTAGGAACACAAGGCGCGGGAGGCAAAATGACACACTTACATAGAACAGTCCAAAAAAAATAATTCAAAACATTCAGCCTGGCTGGTCTAGGCGACCCTCATTTATAATCAAAACTTTTATTATGAAAAAGAAATCTTATCCAAGTTCTTATGTCTTCCCTCGTTGGACCCTAAGCCTTTTTGTCTTCCTTTTTTGTTTGCCAATGCTGATGGCTTCGAGTCACCGGGAGGCACCCTTGATCGCCAATGATCCCTTGGCTGACAATACCGATCTCTATGCTTTTAGAAGTCCGAATAATCCAAATACCATCACCATCGTTGCGACTTATGTTCCACTGCAATTACCGCATGGTGGTCCAAATTATTATTCATTTGGGGAAAACGTCCGTTATGAAATCCACGTAGATAATGATGCCAGTATCCCGGGAGATGAAATCGTCTATCGTTTTACTTTTAACAAGATAAATGAAGATCCGACCACCTTCTTTAACATCCGATTAGGCCATCAAAATTTGAAAACAACTTATACCCTAGAACGTAGCATGGATGGGGGTCAGACCTTTTCTGTTATATTGGAAAATGGGGTAGTGCCGGCAAATAATATAGGTCCCCGCTCGATTGAATCCATGGTTGGACTTGGTTCGGATTACGAAGATTTGATAGCAGAGGCTATATTAACTACCAGCAGTGGAGAAATGGTTTACGCCGGTCCTGCGGATGACCCATTTTTTGTTGACCTAGGCGGTGTTTTTGACTTAGGAGATCTACCTCGACAATCCGGTCCGGCAAGAGATGGGGTTGGTTGTTATAATGTGAGTGCTTTGGTTTTACAAATTCCGATACCGACCTTACTGAAAGAAGGCGCTCCCAGTACACCCGTTAATATTTTGGATCCTGATTATATCATAGGTGTTTGGGCTTCCGCTAGCCGGCCCCAATTAAGAACCTTGACGCAAGGTGGCGAATCTTACTCTGGAGATTGGGTGCAAGTTTCGCGTCTGGGAATGCCATTGACCAATGAGGCAGTTATTCCAATTGGACAAAAAGATTTTTGGAATGCCATTACGCCATACGATGAAATTACGGAAACTACGCTAGATGAATTTTTCTATAATCCTGAGTTGGCACTTTATATGGATGACGATCAGTTTGGTCCTGCTGTACCGAGCCTTTCTCCTCTACGGATTCAAAGAAATGCTTTGGGCTCCTTCGATTTTGGAAATGGGAGAGATGGTCTGTATGTCTTAAAAGGAAATCCAGCCCTTGCTGGAACTGCCCTCGATGATGCGATTTTCGGTACGCTACTTTTACCAGCTCCGGGCAAACCAAGATCCGTTGACCTCTGGCCCACTTTCCATACGGGTGTACCAAATTTGGCCCCATATCAATTAGCCACCGGAAAGGAGGGCGATCCGCTAGCTGCTGGCAAACCCTTTATAAATAATTTTTTACCGAATGGTGGAGACATGCTTCGACTCAATATGGCTGTTCCTGCTACACCTAGAGATAGTGAGAATTTTAGTTCCTGGGGACTGATTCAAGCCGCTGTGCTTGGTCTGCTTGATCCTGCCTATAATCAAAATACGGATATTCAATTTATTCCAAACATGGATGGCTTCCCTAATGGTCGCCGATTGGAAGATGATGTGACACGGATAGAACTGCAAGCCGTATCGGGAGCCGTGTTGGCAGC
>CAYQRA010001160.1:0-1700 GCA_964419315.1 uncultured Saprospiraceae bacterium
CAGTATTGAAGTGTGGGACAATAATCAGGTGGATGGTGACATCATCTCTTTGAGTCTTAATGGAGAATATTTATGTAAAAATCTAGAAGTTCGCAAAGAAAAAACACCCTTTAGAATTCCCAACTTATCTGGTAAGAACTTACTTATTCTGCATGCCGAAAACCTGGGAACTATTCCTCCCAATACCGCTGCCCTGCGTATTATTTCAGGAGATAAGGTCAAAGAGGTGGTCTTAAATTCTGACGAAGGAAAAAGCGAAGCCATCCAAATCATTATAGACCCTTAAGTTTCTCTACTTGAGGAAATCCTTTTTTTTGAATTCTCGCATACAATTCTATCTTTGCTAAAACAATTACAAAAGGATTGCTATGTATATCAAGAAAAATTTTACGCTGGGAGATATTCTCGCATTCTCAGGAGGGCATATTATTTGGATAACAGCTTGGACCACTGCTGTGGCGGTAATTCATCATTATGTTCATTCCGATTGGCTTCACATTCCCTGGCTTCCAGTATCTGTGATTGGTACGGCTGTAGCCTTCTATTTAGGTTTTAAGAATAATAGTGCATATGATCGGCTTTGGGAGGCTAGGAAAATATGGGGCGCCATCATCAATAGTAGCCGAATGTGGGGAGCTACCCTAAGAGCTTATGTAGGCAATCAATTTACAGAAATCGATGTGGAAGATCCAGAAATTCAATCGATTCACACCAGAATGCTCCATCGGCACATCGCCTGGTTATATGCTTTACGCAGCCAATTACTCATCCCTACACCTTGGGAACATCTTTCTCAAGGTAAACACATCCGAAAAACGGTGGAAAGAAGAATGAAAAGGCTTGGAATCGGTCTAAACAATGCGGATGGCGTTACCGAAAAAGAACTTAGGGATTATCTGGCTCCTGATGAAATGAAGGAATTGATTGAATTTCCCAATACCGCTACACATATCATTGACCAACAAAGTAAGGATTTGGCTCAATTGCGAAAAAGGAATCTGATCGATGATTTTCGCCATATGGAGTTGCAAAATATACTGAATGATTTTTATACCCATCAGGGGAAATGTGAACGCATCAAAAAATTTCCATTGCCGCGCCAATACGGAAATATGAGCTCTGTGTTTGTGGGCATATTTATTTTCCTCTTGCCTTGGGCGATGGTCAGTGAATTTGAAGCTTTGGGACATAATGGTGCCTGGCTTTCTATTCCTTTTACTATTTTGATTAGCTGGGTTTACTTAATGATGGAATTGGTAGGAGATTATAGTGAAAACCCTTTTGAGGGCTTGGGCAATGACATTCCGATGTTGGCCTTGATCCGAGTTATTGAAATCGACTTATTGGGAATGCTCCGAGAAGAAGATATCCCTGCGCCTGTAAAACCTATAAATAATATTTTGATGTAGGATGAAGAAACTCCTTCAAGATATCCGATCCTGTGAGGTATGCGCCAATTTTTTGGAGGCAGGTTGCAGGCCCGTTGTTAGTTTTAATCCGAAAAGTAAAATCATGGTGATTGGTCAGGACCCCGGGCGCAGGGTTCATCAATCGGGTATTCCATGGGATGATAAAAGTGGAGAAAATCTCAGGGCTTGGATGGACATTGATGATGGTACTTTTTACGATGAAAAGCAAATTGCCATAGTTCCGATGGGCTTTTGTTATCCAGGAACGGGCAAGTCTGGAGATTTGCCGCC
>CAYQRA010001161.1:0-1699 GCA_964419315.1 uncultured Saprospiraceae bacterium
GCTTTCTCTAGGTTTAAAACCTGTGGCTTTGATTGGTCATAGTTTGGGAGAATATACGGCTGCTTGTATTGCGGAAGTCATCAGCTTGGAAGATGCGATTGCATTGGTCGCGAAGCGTGGGCGATTATTTAGAACGCTTCCGAATGGTGGGATGTTGAGTATTCCACTACCTGCAGAAAAAGTCAAAACCATTCTTAACGGAAATAATACTTTGGATTTTGCTGCGATCAATAAACCGGATCACTGTGTGGTGTCTGGCGCTGTAAAAGCGATTGATCATGCCAAACAAATTTTAAATAAAGAAGAAATACATTCTACTCGCTTGCATATTTCTGTAGCGGCACATTCCAGTGAGGTAGAACCCATCTTGGAAGAGTTTGGAAGCTTTTTAGAAACAATCTCTTTTCAAAAACCACAGTTGCCGATCATCAGTAATGTAACAGGAGATTGGGCAAAAAATGGAGAATTTCAATCTGCCGATTATTGGTGCAATCACTTGCGTAAAACCGTTCGCTTTAGTGATGGGATCACCCGTTTGTTAGAACAGCCCGGAAAGGTTTTATTAGAAATTGGTCCAGGGCAAACCCTGTCTACATTTGCGCGACAACATCCAAGTCGACAAAAAGGACAAAAGATTTTAGCTTCGCTGCGTCATCCAAAGGAAAGTACTCCTGATCTGGCTTTCTTTCTAAAAACCCTTGGCCAACTTTGGTTAGAAGGAGTCGCGATCAATTGGCCAGCACTTTACCAAGATCAAAAACGATATAGAATTTCCCTCCCCACTTATCCCTTTGAACGGAAACGACACTGGATCACAGCCAAACCATTGCTAGTCCAGCCTACTGAAGAATTTGAAACGAATAAGACTATGAAGAAAAATCAAGAAACCCAGACCGGTGGAGGCCAGGCGTCTAAGATTGGTCGAACAGAACTTTTGACTGGGAAGTTAAAAGATTTGTTTTACCAGTTGAGTGGGATTTCACCAGAAGAAATGGAAGACCAAGCTACCTTTTTGGAAATGGGCTTTGATTCCTTATTCCTGACCCAAGCGGTGTCCAAAATCAAAAAGGAGTTTAAAGTAAAATTGAGCTTCCGACAATTATTTGATGAGGCACCTACTCTGGCGACTTTGGCCAATTTGTTGGATACCCAATTGCCAGGTAATGCTTATCTCGCTGAATTAGAAAAAATCAATAGCCCTCAGCAAGCGGCTTCTATCGCCGAGGCTCCCGAAGCAGCCATGCCATCAATTCCGCCAGCTCCACAGCCTACTTATTTGCCTCCAGCAAATACCACAAATCCACAGGTCAATATTCCAGCGACCAATCCAGTCGCTACAAATGGAGGTTTAGAGTCAATTATACAAGGCCAGCTCAAAATCATGGAACAACAATTGGCACTCTTGCAAGGCAAAAATATTTCGATCACTCCTCCTGAAAATCAATTGCCTGCGGCGCCAATACCTGTTCCCAAAACCACCATAACTACTCCAACAAATAAAGCAAAACAAGAACCTGAGTTAAAAGATTTTGGTCCCTTTAAACCCCCGAAGAAAAAGGATGGAAATCTTTCTGCCAGAGAACAAAAATATCTAACAGAACTCATTCAAAATTACACTCAAAAAACCAAAAGTTCTCAGGCGCTGACGGATGCGCAACGCCAATTTATGGCAGACCCAAGATCCATTACTGGCTTCAAT
>CAYQRA010001162.1:0-1694 GCA_964419315.1 uncultured Saprospiraceae bacterium
TTTGAATACGCGACCTCTCTATTCCAAGCAGAAACCATTAACCGTTTTATCGGCTACTTCCAAGAAATAGTATCCTCAGTCATTGCAGATGAAAAAGTAAAACTCTCGGCAATCAATATCCTCTCGACCAAAGAGCGAAATCAATTGCTACTGGATTTTAATTCCACAGACATTCCTTATCCAAAAGAAAAGAATGTGATGGATTTGTTCCGCTCTCAAGTGAAACAAAGACCCGATCAAATAGCGATTCGCTTTGGCGAAGAAAGTTTGACGTATCAGGAATTAGATACTCAGTCAAACCAGTTGTCTCACTACCTGCGCGAAAGCAAAGGTGTAAAGTCTGGCGATTTAGTAGGAGTGATGCTAGAACGAGAATTGGGATTGCTGCCTACGATTTATGGTATCCTAAAAGCAGGAGCAGCCTATGTACCGATTGATCCTCATTTTCCAAAAGACCGCATCGAAAGAACTTTGGCGGATGCCGAATTAAAAATATTAATTAGCAGAGCGGCCTATAAAGAAAAAGTACCTGCATCGGGTCCTTCTCTGCTCGACTTAGACACAGAGGAAGACCGCATTGCAAACGCTTCGCCAGAAGCTTTAAACATAGAAATCGGCAGCCATGATTTGGCTTATGTAATTTATACCTCAGGCTCAACGGGTCATCCCAAAGGGGTGATGATCGAACATCATTCGGTGATGAATCGCATCTTGTGGATGCAGAAAGAATATCCGATAGGAAGTTCAGATGTGCTGCTGCAAAAAACGCCCATCGTATTTGATGTATCGGTATGGGAATTATTTTGGTGGTCGATGATGGGCGCTTCTTTGAGTTTGTTACAACCCGGTGAGGAGAAATCTCCGAAAGCGATAGTAGCACGCATTGCGAAAGATGGAGTGACCACGATGCATTTTGTTCCATCGATGTTGAGCATTTTTCTGGAAGAGTTTGGAGCCGCTTATAATTATAAATCGCTGCAAAGTTTGCGTCAAGTATTTGCGAGCGGGGAAGCTTTAAAGACCGATCAGGTCAGGTTATTTGGAGAGACCTTGAATAAACATGCGGGAACAAATTTAATCAACCTTTATGGTCCAACCGAGGCAACCGTTGATGTGTCTTACTACCAGTGTGATTTTACAGAAATCCCTAAAAATATACCAATAGGAAAACCGATAGACAATACGCGCTTGTATGTATTGGGCAAAGAAAATGAGTTGTTGCCAATAGGAGTAGCTGGAGAGTTACATATTGGAGGAGTAGGAGTAGGACGAGGTTATTTGAATAAGGAAAAACTAAGTGCGGAAAAATTTATAGGGAGTCCTTTTATCGAAGGCGACCGCCTCTACAAAACAGGAGATTTGGCGCGTTACTTACCGGATGGTAATATTGAGTATTTAGGCCGTTTGGATAACCAAGTAAAGATAAGAGGTTTCAGGATTGAACTGGGAGATATCGAAGCTCAATTGGCGCAGCAGGAGTCAATCAAAGAAGTCGCGGTTATTGTCCGACAAGACCGGGGAGAACCAGAATTGGTCGCTTATTATGTACCAAAATCAGAATTGGATTCCCTTACTTTAAAGACTTACCTATTGGAAAAACTTCCCGAGTATATGGTTCCGGCCTACTATGTAGCGCTAGAGGAAATGCCATTGACGGGAAATGGAAAACTAAATAGAAAAGCCCTTCCGGCACC
>CAYQRA010001163.1:0-1685 GCA_964419315.1 uncultured Saprospiraceae bacterium
CTTCAAACATTAGCCTTAAACAATTCTCATTAAAGATAATTCCTTATTCTTAGACTTTATTCTAAATAATTTAGTATGATTCAAAATTGATCTTATCTTCCCACTCTTTTTCACATGCTCCCCTTCGTAGCTAAGGCTACGAGGTTCCGCGCCTGCCTGCCGGCAGGTGAAGTTTACCCATAAGTATTTGCCAAAACAGGCACTTTACTTGTAAATCATTCTAAAAAGATAGGATGATACCATTTGACAAAATGACAATAACTCAAAGTCAGTTTTTTGATTTCGGAGATACACGACTAAATGCTCGTGCAGAAAAAAGTATAAAAACCCTTATAAATAGTAACCCTTCAGAGGGTTTTCCACGTATTTTTGAAGAACAATACGAATTAAAAGGATTTTATCGCTTAATGAATAATAATAAAGTGACCCCTGAAAAAATAGTAAAAGGATATAATGTTGGTCTACGTTCCTTGCTAGCAGAGCAGGCGCCACAAAGTGGTCCACCTCGCATTTTTTATCAGTACCAAGATACCACTTTTGGTTCCTACCTAAGTCGAAACAAACTAGACCTAGGTTATCTTGAGAATGTGGACGACAACGGAGTAGTGGTTCATACCTCAATACTTACAGATAGTTTATTCGTTCCAATTGGAATTGGTAGCCAAAAGCAAATACTACGATCTCGCAAGGACTATCAAAAAGCAAAAAAACGAAAGAGTCGTCCTTTCAAAGATAAAGAATCGTACAAATGGGTAGAATCGATGGAATGGTCTGTAGAAGTTGAACAAGAATTGAATGTAAAGATCATTCATGTTGCAGATCGCGAAGGCGATATGAAAGAGTTATTCAACTATGCTTTTGAAAACCAACTTGACTTTATGGTTCGGGCCAAGCATAATCGAGTATTGCCAGAAGAGGAAAGCCAAAAAAAGTTTTGGGACTATCTTAAAACTCAAGATGCAAAAGCTATCGTCGAAAGAAAATTACTAGATTCCAAAGGGAAGTCATATGTGGCAAAATGTGAATTATATTGGGAAACAGTTCATCCTAAAGATATAGCAAAACCAATACAGGTAGTATACTTACGTCAAGTCGATAATTTACAAACAGAGCAAGGTGCTGAGTGGGCTATTTATACGAGCTTGCCGATTGCAAATGTGGAACAAGCAGTAAAAGTATTTGATGTATACACACATCGGTGGCGAACATGTGAAGATTTTCACAAGTGTTTAAAAACAGGTTGCAGCATGGAGAAAAGACAATTCGACTCACCAAAAGCGATGACAAATTGTATTGCCATCCTAAGCTTAACCGCGCTACATTTGCTTCGAATGCGACATCTAGCAGTCTTAAATCATCGACCTGTTGAAGAAGTCTTAAGTCCCGAAGAAGTTAAACTTGCCCAGATCTTAGCTGACAAACATTTGAAGCCTGTTGATTTGCTAGAATGCAAACCCAATACTGTCCTTTGGTTAATTTTAACCTTGGGAAGAATGGGAGGACATCAGGGGATCAGACAAAAGGGATTACCTGGATGGAAAACCCTCTGGTACGGGTGGTCCGATTTCAAAAAACTAATGGATGGTATCATCCTGTCAAAGAACTTTTTTTCTTCCACATAAAAGATGTGGGTAAACTTCACCTCCTTATAGATGGGATTCGCAGCCATCAAACCCAGGAAGTAG
>CAYQRA010001164.1:0-1679 GCA_964419315.1 uncultured Saprospiraceae bacterium
CGAGTCGGCGCACACAAGGAAGCTGGAGAGTGAGCATCCGAAAATCGCATGCCTCTTCCAATGAGATTATCTAAGTTCGGAGTAGGCACTAAAGCAGGCTGTCCCGTTCTTTGTCGATGATAAAAACCAATATCGCCGATCCCAATATCATCGGCCATGATGACAATGATATTGGGTTTTTCTGTTTCTATTTGTTCATTACAAATGAGAAAAGAACTTAGCAATAAAAACAGAACTAGCTTGCTCATAATAGACTTTATTCTAAAGTAGATTATTTGATTATTAGACATTAGATTTTAGACTGACTAAACAAAGGTGTGAGTAGTCTAATGTCTAAAAATCAAGTAATCTCTCTTTCAGGCTTATAATTTTCACAAACCATTATCCAAAGCATCCGCAGCATCAGATCCAAAATCTACTTCAAAAACAAAAGCATGATCTCCTACTTTTTCAGCAGGCAATTGGATTTGCAAACCTTCATTCGTTTGCTCCCATTTCAATTTCGCCTCACTTCCTACCATAGATATATCTTGAATGGCCCATTTCCCAGTTGGACTATTTTTACCCAATGATTCGATCAACATTGAGCCACTATCTGACCATTCCAATGCGATGGCATATAGCTTATTATTGTTGGTAACGAAGCGAAAATCTTTGCTTGTAAATCCTTTATTATTACCTTCTGAGTGATGGCCTTTTTTTACTTCCGTTGGGCCTTCACCAAACCTTTTCCAAGGGCGAGAATTGTATATCGCTTTTCCATTGATGTCCAACCACTTCCCTATCCCTAACAAAACATCTGCCTGCTCAGTAGGAATCGTGCCATCGGCTTTAGGCCCAATGTTCAAAAGCATCGTTCCATTCTTACTGACGATATCTACTAAGTCATCTATTAAGCTACCTGATGTTTTACTTTTCCATCCTTCTGTGTAACACCAAGAGTTCTTGCCAACGGAGGTATCCGTTTGCCAAGTATCCTTTCTAGTATCTGATAATTTACCTCTTTCGATGTCTAACATATTCGTACCTGTGGGATAGGATTCGTAGTTCATGTTTTTACTTTGCAGCACCACTTCTTTATTCCATTCCAATCCTTGATTGTAATAATAGGCTGCCAATTTTGGATGGTACGGAGCAAATTCAGCTCGGTCAAAATAAAAGTCAAACCAGAAAATATCAGGCTGGTAACTATCAATAATATCTTTGGAACGTCTCCACCATAGATCCATAAATTCTTCACTGACGGGCGCATAACGATCATGCTTTGGTCCATATAAATCTTCGTATTCTGAATTGCCTGTATCGAAGCGATCAGCTTTATTAAAGTAATCCCAATTGAACGCAAAATGGGAAGAGGCTCCTGTTTTAAGTCTTGCTGATTTGGCTGCGGCAAACAGTTCTCCCATGACATCGCGTTTAGGTCCCATGTCTGCTGCATTCCATCGGGTGACATTGGATTTATACATGGCAAAACCATCATGGTGCTCGGCTACTGGAATCACATATCTGGCACCAGCTTTTTTGAACAGGTCTATCCATTCGCTTGCATCAAATTTTTCTGCTTTAAACATGGGGATAAAATCCTTATACCCAAACTTGGAAGGGTGTCCATACGTTTCTTCATGATGTGCGAATACCGCATGTCCTCCTTCTTTGGTTTTTTCAGGATGCGTTTGGTG
>CAYQRA010001165.1:0-1670 GCA_964419315.1 uncultured Saprospiraceae bacterium
TCACATGAGTCCCAATATAATCATCACCCCAATATCCTAAACTAAAATTTATAAAATGAGCGGTGTAAAAATTGGTATAGGTCAAGGTATTTGCCAAATTGGTCGTCAACTCCGAAGGTTTCGAAACAACTTTCAAAATTCCACCATTGGAAACACGTCCAAAATCATAGATGTTTTGTAACCAACTTCCTTGTCCGACATTATAATCCATACCAATGGTCGTTCGGAATTTAAGTCCTTTAGCCAATTCTAGTTCTCCATAAATAGATCCGAGTACCCTTCTAGATAAAACTCTAGTTTCATTATTGGCTAGATCACTCAAACCAACTACTTGATTCGTACTACCATTAGCATCTCCCGCATTGGCGGTGGTTATCTTCGTATATTCCCCATCTGTTCTTATGGGTACAAAAGGAGCATTAAGTGCCGCTAAGAAGGCTCCAGCACGTCCTGGCTCGGACTCTACTAAGCGATTAGAGAAACTTACATTAACTGATTCTCCAATTTTTATGCGTTTTCCAACTTTGATATCCGCATTTGCTTTTACAGAGTATCGTTTGAAACCAGTAGCCAAAGTGATTCCTTGTTGGTTGAAGTAACCTCCAGAGATACTAAAGTTCATATTTTCAGTACCGCCACTGGCAGAAATATTGTGACTTTGCATTCCTGCATTTTGCAATACCTCATCCTGCCAATTGGTAAATGGTTGGCTGGCAAAAGCACTAAAATCATTGCCAAGTTCGCTCTGTAAAGCCACATAATCCGCTACTCCAAGAACCTCGTGGGTTCTACGAGGAGATTGAACCCCATAGTAGGCATCATAAGTCAAAGAAGTTCTACCTTCTTTTCCTCTTTTGGTCGTTACGATAATGACCCCATTGGCAGCTCTTGCTCCATAAATTGCGGCAGCAGAAGCATCTTTTAGTACGTCAATGGATTCGATATCACTTGGGTTGATACCCACCAAAGGATTACTTTCCGTATTAGAGGCGGTATTTACAGTAATGTTTGTGGTTTGCACAATAGGAACCCCATCCACTACCCAAAGCGGGTTATTACTACCGGTAGTTCCCACTCCACGGATACGAACGTTAATGGGAGCTCCAGGGTCTCCACTTCGATTGGTCAGTTGTACCCCTGAGAGTCGACCGCGGATAGCTTGGTCAGCAGTAAGTGCAGGTACTCTACTAATATCCTCTGCATTAATGGAACCAACGGCTCCAGTCAGGTCTACTTTGCGTTGTGTACCATATCCTACTACGACCACTTCATCAAGTACCTCGGCATCTACTCCCATAACGAGATCGATTACCGATTTTCCAGCAATGCTGACTACCTCTGTTTTGTAGCCTGTATAAGAAAATTCAAGCATATCCACCCCTGCTGGGACATTAAGTGAATATTTACCATCTATATCAGTAATAGTACCTGTGCTAGTACCCTGAGCAATGATATTTACCCCAATTAAGGAGAGCCCATCACCGTCTACTATTGTACCAGAAATGGGGGTTTGGCCAATGGCCAAAGTTGAAAAAAATAGAAGGAGAAGAGTCGAGAAAAGGCTCTCCTTAAACTGCAAGGGTGGAATTAAGTTTTTCCTTTTCCACCTTACAATTTGAAAAGTTCTAAGTTTCATCATAATTTTGGTGTTTTACGTTTATTTCAAAATG
>CAYQRA010001166.1:0-1667 GCA_964419315.1 uncultured Saprospiraceae bacterium
ATTATGTAGGTCGTGCACTCGACAACCGAATGGGTGGTTTTTGTATCGCAGAGGTGGCGCGTCTTTTGAAAAAAAATAAAATCAAACTTCCCTTTTCTCTTTATATCGTCAATGCGGTCCAAGAAGAGGTAGGATTAAGAGGGGCAGAAATGATTGCGCAAACAATCAAACCGGATGTCGCAATCGTCACAGACGTCACTCACGACACCCACACTCCGATGCTCAATAAAATCAAGGAAGGGGATGTCAAAAGTGGAAAAGGACCAACGGTGACTTATGCTCCTGCGGTACACAATAAGTTACTCAATTTGATTATAGACACTGCCGAGGAAAATAACATTCCTTTCCAAAGAGAAGCAGCTTCTAGATCAACGGGTACGGACACCGATGCTTTCGCTTACTCCAATGGTGGGGTGCCTTCTGCCCTCATTTCTTTACCACTTCGCTACATGCACACTACTGTAGAGATGGCGCACCAAGATGATGTAGAGAATGTAATCAAATTGATTTACGAAACGCTACTTAAAATCAAAGCAGGCCAAAGCTTTAAATACTTATAGCACTTTTGGCTTTGCCAGATTGTATTCAAGCTTGGGATATCATTTCCAGGCTTGAATACAAACTCCTTCTTCTCTCCTTTGCTTTTAATTTTCCTGCCATATGCGTCTAATAAAAGCTTTTATCAATCTTCTTTTCTATGGCAATTTTTGGATTGCGGCTTGCGCCTTGGCGATGGGACTGCAAAGTCAATATCTTTTTCAAGGTCGACTTGAAGCGACGCCATTGATGGGGCTTTTGTTTTGTGCGACATTATTGGTGTATGCGCTTCATCGGATTGTGGGAATTTCTCGCTTAAAAGATTTTTTGGAGGAAGAACGCTATGCGGTTATATATCGATTTCGAAAGCACATTCGAATCTATGCCATTTTGGGTGGCCTTGGTGCAGTTTTCTTTTTCTTTCAACTATCTCGCCAAATGCAATTGGAACTAATGTTGCCAGGGGTCATTTCTCTTGCCTATGTCTGGCCAGTACTTACTGGCCAACGAAGATTGCGCGACATCAATCACATCAAAATATTTTTAATCGCTATGGTCTATGCTTGGGTAACCGTGCGACTTCCTGCCATTGAGGCCGGTTATACTGCTTTTAATTTTTCCATGTTGTTGATGATCCTTGAGCGGAGTCTTTTTATTTTTGCGATCACCCTGCCCTTCGATATCCGCGATCTAGTGGTCGACCGACATTCCAAAGTCAAAACAATCCCTTCTATCATTGGCATCCAAAATAGTCAAATACTCGCCTATTGTTCTTTGCTAATCGCCTTTGGTTTGATTGCTTATAATCGTGATTTTTATACGTTTTGGCAAAGCATGGCTTTGGCCATTTCTTACCTCAGTACTGCTTTTTTTATTCGTTTAAGCAATGTCCAAAAACATGATTATTTTTATACCGGTCTGATGGATGGGACCATGATCATTCAGTTTTTACTGGTATTTATGATTGGCTAATTATTGAGGTTTATTGGCTTGTTTAGCAATCCGACGGAGGAGGTTTATCTTCGGAAAAGGTAAGGGCTATCTGGAAGTTGTATGCAACCAATCAAAAAAATAAAATTGATGGATTTTGTCTCTTTAAAACCTAAATCTGAAATAGTTGGACTATATAT
>CAYQRA010001167.1:0-1667 GCA_964419315.1 uncultured Saprospiraceae bacterium
TTTAGTTTTAATACAACTCAATGGAGGAAACGACGGACTCAATATGCTCGTCCCCATTGATCAATTCGATAATCTGGCGAATGTCAGACCCAATATTATTTTACCAGAAGACAGTTTACTCAAAACCAATGACACCAATGGTCTGCACCCCGTGATGACTGGACTAGCAGATCTTTATGACAATGCTAAGCTCAAAATTGTCCAGAGTGTGGCCTATCCCAATCAAAACCGTTCTCATTTTCGGTCAACCGATATTTGGACGAGTGGATCTGCTGCGGATGAATTTATTTCTTCAGGATGGCTCGGAAGATATTTTGACGATAAATATCCTGGCTATCCTAGCAGCTACCCCAATGGCGATTGCCCCGATCCTTTTGCCATTACGATCGGCAGCCAAGTATCCGGAACCTGTCAAGGACTTTCGAGTAACTTTAGTCTGGCCATCAATAATCCTACAACTCTCGGACAACTCCCCGTCGGACAAGAAGGCAGCGTGGACCCCAACTCCTGTTATGCCGTAGAAATCGATTATATCCGCACCACCATTGAACAGTCCAATGCTTACTCTGTCGTCATCAAGGAAGCAGCAGACCAAGGAACAAATCTAGCCAATTATCCTAGTGATAATCGACTAGCGGAACAATTAAAAACCGTTGCACAATTGATTTCGGGTGGTTTGGGAACTCAAGTTTATATTGTTACTCTCGGAGGTTTTGACACTCATGCCAATCAAGTCGACCAAGGAGATGTCACCACAGGAGGTCATGCTACTTTATTAAAAACACTTTCGGATGCTATTGCCGTGTTCCAAGAAGATTTGAGGTTATTGGATTTGGAAAAACGCGTCATTGGAATGACTTTTTCGGAGTTTGGTCGGCGCATCCAATCGAATGCGGCTTTGGGAACCGATCATGGTACCGCAGCACCTTTGATGGTTTTTGGCTCTTGTGTGCAAGCGGGAATATTGGGAGATAATCCTGAAATTTCTGATCAGGTAGATCCACAAGAAGGAGTCGCAATGCAATATGATTTCCGCTCTGTTTATGGTTCTATTTTGATGGATTGGTTTGAAGTGGAAGAAGCAGAAGTTCGATCTTTATTGTACCAGGATTTCCAATACCTTCCACTCTTGCAGCTTTGTAAGACGGTGGAGACTGAAGACCCCAAGGCCGACCCGGAGTTATTGGACCTCCAATGTTTTCCAAATCCATTTCAGGACTGGACCAATATTCGTTTCCAAACGGAAAGAGAATGGGCGCGCATCAGTATTTTTGATGCTTTAGGTAGTGAAATAGAAGTGCTTTCGGAACGACAATTTTCGGCAGGAGAGCACCAGCTCCGCTGGGATGGAAATGCTCTTCCAAAGGGAACTTACTTTTGCAGAATCGTTACCAAGGAAAAACAGAAGACCAAACGCTTGGTGAAAATTTAGAAATTTGAATACTTGTAATTGACGAAATAAAACCGAAGGGCGACTTACACCAAGTCGTCCTTTTTTATTCGCTGATTAGTTGGGGTGCAGCTTGAAGCTGAATGTCATCAACCTAGTAAAAGAATCAATTTTCATAAAACAAATGTAGGAGCTATCTGGAAGGTCTATTGATACCCCACATCTTTTTTCTCTTAGAAAATACAGTGCCCTTAAAATATAAAAAACCGATTGTTCG
>CAYQRA010001168.1:0-1666 GCA_964419315.1 uncultured Saprospiraceae bacterium
CAAAACTATGTGCTCTATGTGTCTTAACTATGTGACTATGTGGTAAAATCAACAATACAAAGTAGTTACCAATTTTTAAGAATAATGCAGTCTATTCAGCGTAAAAATATATTTACCCTTCTCTCCCTTACGCTATTTCTATGCCTATTTACAACTATTCTAACTGCCCAAAATCGGCAAGACCTCACCTCTACCATCATTCCTTTTTGCGCCTCGGCGAACGCTAATTTTTATTTTTCTGGAGGAAATCCTTGTGGGAACTGTTTGTCTATCCCCAATAGCACTCTCGTACAACCTTCATTTTGGGATTGATATGAAGCAGACTTGGCAATATATAATTGGCTACTTTATCTTGGCAACTTGCGCTTTCAGTTGTCTGGATGTTATACAATTAGATTTGCCATCAGAAGATGAAGTAGGGCCATATATTGTTGAAGGCTTAATCACACAAGGCCAAGGACCTCATAGAGTGGTGGTTTCACGTGTTACTCCGATTGGTATCCGCCAAAATACTCCCGCAGCTCTAAACGATATTTGGATTGAAAATAATCACGACCAAGTGGAGCACCTTGTCCCCTTAGGCGATGGCGTTTTTCAAATGGAGGGAAAGATTATTCAAGGAGTGATAGGAGATCAATATCGACTCCATTTTGAAACATCTAATGAGCAACTTTATGTCTCAGATTGGGATGAACTCTTAGCCGTTCCAGACATTGATTCAGTGTATTTTGAACAAGT
This sequence comes from uncultured Saprospiraceae bacterium, assembly GCA_964419315.1. Taxonomy (GTDB): domain Bacteria; phylum Bacteroidota; class Bacteroidia; order Chitinophagales; family Saprospiraceae; genus CALLVY01. The sequence goes on from CAYQRA010001168.1 coordinate 739, forward strand.
CTACGAGGATCGCTTTACCGATCAGGGCTATCTCGTAGGCAAAAGCTTTATTGATTTTTATGCAGATGTCGAGTTGAGCACCCTGCCAGAGAGTCCTTTTATGCGCTGGGAAACCGAGCGTTGGTGGTTGATCAATGAGTTTATTCGTCCCTCACCTCCTTCCAAAGCTTGTTATGTCAATGATCCCCTACTCAACTCAAACCGCATCCAATTATTTGATGGGAGAGGCGTTAGTGGAGGGAAATGGGAGCGACAACCCATTGGCACTGCTGAGATAGATTATCGTTTTTTTGAAAAAACCTATATCAACCTGCATCAATTCTCGCTAAGTGAGAAAGCATTTGCCTATTGGCAAAAATTAGATCAGGTAGTCAATCAGAGTGGAGATATTTTTGATTCTCCACCTGCGGCAGTTCCAGGCAATGTGCATAATATCCATAATCCCAGCGAATTGGTGCTCGGTTATTTTGGTGCTTCGGCTGTGGATACCTTCCATTTTCCTGTTTTTAGGCAAGATTTAGCGGTTAGGGTTGATTGGATCTGCACCCTTCCTGGCATCAATAATAGATACTCCTTTCACCCCTGCTTTGAATGCTTAATTCTCCCCAATAGTATTGCAGAAAGACCTGATTATTGGTAGGATGAAGCAAAAATACCTATATATCAACTTCCCAATCAAACAATGGAAACCTAGTATCCTTTTGCTACTCTCGGGATGCCTATTGCTTTTTAGTTTAATGGCTTGTATCGACCAGATTGAGCTGGATATAGATCCCGATGAAAATCCTGAGCAATTAGTAGTTGATGGCCTGATTACAGTGGGAGAAGGCCCCTTCACTATTCGGATTTTCAAAACTTCTTCTATAAACTATTCCATTTTTTATCAATTTTGACTCGACATACTCATGCTTCAAAAAAACCAAGAATT
>CAYQRA010001169.1:0-1663 GCA_964419315.1 uncultured Saprospiraceae bacterium
TTCCAAGCGGTATCACTTTCCTCTGTATCATTGATACCAATCGCGTTGAGTAATCCTTTTCCTCTCACAAAGGTGACCAAATCACTGGCCTCCACTAGTTTTTGCATTCTAGCACGGAAGATCTGTCCTAGTTTTTCCGCATTCTCTGCCAAATTTTCTTCCTGAACCACTTTCAAGGCAGCCATTGCTACCGCACAAGCCAATGGATTTCCGCCAAAGGTAGATCCATGCTCTCCCGGACGGATACACATCATGATTTCATCTCTTGCCAAAACAGCAGATACTGGAAACACGCCTCCTGATAATGCTTTACCCAAGATCAGAATATCTGGCTTAAAGCCATGGTGATCACAACAAATCATTTTTCCAGTACGAGCGATTCCGGTTTGTACTTCATCTGCTATAAAAAGTACCTTGTTTTTTTGACACAAATCATAAGCCCCCTTTAAATAATGATCATCCGGTACCATGACCCCTGCTTCTCCCTGAATCGGCTCTACCATAAATCCAGCTACATGCGGATCTTGCAAAGCTTCTTCCAAGGCTGGCAAATCATTATAAGGCACCAATACAAAACCTGGCATATAGGGACCAAAACCAGTGGTGCTACTTGGATCTGTAGAAGAAGAAATCGCGGCTAGTGTTCTTCCCCAAAAATTACCCGTAACAAAGATGATCTTCGCTTGGTTGTGAGGTACTTTCTTTACTTCGTAAGCCCATTTTCTACAAAGCTTTACAGCCGTTTCTCCACCTTCCACTCCGGTATTCATTGGCAATACTTTATCGTAGCCAAAAAAATCGGTAACAAATTTTTCATAGGGCCCCAATACGTCATTGTGAAATGCTCGGGAAGTAAGCGTCAATACATCCGCTTGTTCTTTCAAGGCTGCTACGATTTTTGGATGGCAATGTCCTTGGTTTACGGCAGAATAGGCAGAAAGAAAATCATAATATTTTTTTCCTTCCACATCCCAAACATGAACACCTTCTCCTTTATTTAGGACAACAGGAAGCGGGTGGTAATTATGAGCTCCATAGTGATGCTCAATGGCAATTAACTCTTCGGATTTAGTGGTTTTATTTTCAATCATCTGATAATTATTTTTTTTGGTTTGGAACGGCGAAAAATATTATAAAAATTGCGCTACATCTTCTAGCTTTAGATCAAATGCCTCCGCAACTCCTTTGTATACGATGTGGCCATTGATAATGTTTAATCCTAAACGAAGATCTTTTCTCTCCCTACAAGCTTTTTTCCAACCTTTATTGGCCAATTCGATGGCATAAGGAAGCGTCGCATTCGTCAAGGCAATGGTAGAAGTATAAGGCACAGCACCTGGCATATTGGCCACACAATAATGAACGATGTCATCGATGATAAATGTGGGCTTTTGATGAGTCGTTGGCTTACAGGTTTCGATACATCCTCCCTGATCAACCGCTACATCGACCAAGACCGTACCCGGTCGCATTTCTTTGAGCATATCCTTGGTAATGAGGTTGGGGGCTTTGGCACCCGGAATCAAAACAGCACCAACTATCAAATCATGGGTTTTTATCAATTCCCGAACATTGTATTCATTGGAATACATAGAAGTTACATTGGCAGGCATAACGTCTGCTAAATAGCGCAAGCGCTGTAGGTTGATATCCAGAATGGTTA
>CAYQRA010001170.1:0-1662 GCA_964419315.1 uncultured Saprospiraceae bacterium
CATCACCAAAAACGGTCAACACATTGATGTTGAGATAAGCTCTACTCCTATTACGCTTTACGATGTTTCAGCTTGGATGGTCTTGATTAAAGACATCACCGAACAAACTGCAGCTTATCGAGAACGTGAACAAAACGAAAAGAAATACCGTGAGTTAGTCGAATCGGCAAGTGACATTATTTTTCGTTGCGATGGCGATGGTAATTTCATCTATGTAAATCCTACGGGTGAGCATGTAAGCGGTTATTCTCTTGCCGAACTCTTGAATATGAAATTCACTGATTTTGTTAGAGAAGATCACCGAGAAAGGCTTGCAAAATTTTATGTGGATCAATTCACAAATGGAACCCAATCTAGTTATACAGAATTTCCGATAATCACGCGAGATGGGGAAGAAAAGTGGCTAGGTCAAACTGTTGATCTTAATTACGACAGCTTAAAAGATGGCCACCAGGGCTTCAGCGCCTTGTCCAGAGATATTTCGGATAAAATTCGTGTCCAAGACGCACTTCAACGAAGTGAAGAGAAGTACCGCAGTATCATAGAGAATCTTCACATGGGACTCTTAGAAGTGGACAAAGAAGGTGTTATCACAAAAGCGTATCCACAGTTCTGTGCATTGGTTGGTTATTCAGCTGAAGAACTAGAAGGAACCAATCCCAACAATTTCCTTTTGCATAAAGATCAAGTTAAGCAGATGGAATCTAAAATTGCGAATCGAAACAACGGTGAATCTTCGGTGTACGAAGTCGAGCTAGTTAGAAAGGATGGAGAAACTGTTTGGGTAATGATTAGTGGGGCTCCTTACTTAAATATTGATGGCGAAGTCATTGGTTCTGTCGGTATCCACCTCGATATAAGCGAAAGAAAACAGATCGAAGAACAATTACTTATTGCGAAGGAAGCAGCAGAAAGCTCAGTACGCTCAAAAGAAGTTTTCATGGCTAATATGAGCCACGAGATTAGAACTCCTATGAATGCCATTATAGGAATGAGCGATATTCTCTCAAAGTCTGAGTTGAATGAGAAGCAATCGGGTTATCTCGATGCCATTCAAAAATCAGCCTCCAATATGCTGGTTATCATCAACGATATTTTGGATTTTTCGAAGATCGAATCGGGAAAACTGGAACTTTCACTAATACCCGTCGACTTAAAAAAACTGCTTAGAGATTGCGTTAATGTTCTAAACTTTAAGGTTGACGAGAAAGGGCTAGAGTTAAATCTTTTGCTTGACGACAACTTAAAGTCCTACTCTGCCGATCCAACCAGACTTGGTCAAGTAATTATCAACCTTTTGAGCAATGCTGTAAAATTTACCGATGTCGGTACCATAACCTTGACATGCAAATGCGTTGAATCCAACGAAAACTCCGATAAGCTTCACTTCTCTGTTAGAGACACTGGAATTGGAGTAGATAAGTCGAAACAAGAAAAGATTTTTGAAAGCTTCATACAAGCAGAAGAAAGTACTACTCGAAAATATGGCGGTACCGGTTTAGGATTGCCTATATCGAAGCAGCTCGTTAGCATGATGGGTGGCGATCTTAGCATTCATAGTACACTTGGAGTTGGCACCGAGTTTTATTTTGAAATTGAGCTAGGAACTGTTGATTGGGTGGAAGAGTCTCGAGAAGAAACCGATGTAAACGTTTCGTTGCT
>CAYQRA010001171.1:0-1661 GCA_964419315.1 uncultured Saprospiraceae bacterium
GTTTCTGAGGATGCCTTTTTTCTCTACTCTTCGTCCTGTCCTCGCCTTGATAGCTAAGGCTATCAGGCTGCGGGAGTCCTTGATTAGAATAAAAAATCTTTCCTCATAATTCAGACGAAACTTAATTTACAATGTACTAGGTGGTCTTAAACGTAAAACTTTTATCAAACTTAATTTTTTCATACTTCATAAAATATCAAATCATGAAATTCAAATCATTTCTCAGCGCCCTCTTCGTTGCTTGCTTATTCTTTAGCTGTGCCAAAGAAGAAATACAACTTACAGACCTTACTAAGGAGGAAGTATCAATACAAAATAAAATGTCTACTAGTCCCCCTCCTCCTTCCGATTGTACTACTGCTTTTTTTGCCTATAGAATCCCTTATAACTCCTCAGATGAAGCCCTTATAACCATTGTAAATGCAAATACAGGAGAAGTTGCCGCTGAATTTATGGGAACGGGTACGCTTTATAATGTCGACTTAGATACCAATACAGAATATTACTGGGTTCAGAATACAAGGCTCGATTGGTTTGTCGATTATTGTTCCTGTGGAGATAATTTGGGCACCCTATCACATGGTCCTAATAATTCCTCTTTCACTACCTCTACGGACGATACAAACTATACAACTTGTAATTTTTAGAATAGATTTCTAGATACCAAAATACAGCAAAAGGAATTGACCAATTCCGCCAATTCCTTTTTGCTTTTCCTTGGATCAGGAATAGCAATCCATCATTTGGATTAATAAAAACCAAAGTCCCATCACTCCCTCCTAAAATGATGGAATTCTTAAACAACTTTAAACTTAATGGTAAAGCCATTAGATTTTATTTTTAAAAACTAAAAGCAAACCTATGATTAATTTAATGAAAGCTAAAAGGTGGTTTCCAATTTTATTATTGGTACTCATGAGTGCTTGTACTTCAGAACCTAATACTGTTTTTGATGAAGTCGACGAAGCATTTCTGGCAGAGACTCAGGAAGAGATGCTTAATAGAGCCAGGGCTACACCTCCTCCTCCCGCAGGCTGTGATGGCTGGATAGGCCCTCCTGGAAATGGACCTGCTTCTGGGTGTGTTGGAAATTGTCCCGTACCTGGGAATAATTTTTATTTTACTATTTCTAATTTGGTCTGCCCTACCGATGATTGCTACTTTACTTTCCGAAGAAGAAATTCCAATCTCTTTGAGTATCCTGTTTACGTTTGGACCTGTTCTGGATCTGGTGGAAAGTGCCTCGACCAAGAAGGCACCTATGTTTATAATAATCTTCTTTTTAATTACGGTCCATTGGAAGCCGGCGTTCAACCTTCGATTCGATATGAGATTAATGGCTTTTTGGGCTCGTGGCCAAATGCCCAGGGCAATAGTGTAACCCTTTCTTGGCATGGTATGGGTACCAGCGGAAGTGTAGATATTGAGGCCTTTGATGGATCCGTTTATCCATACAATATCTATCCAGTTTTGAATGATTGCCCCTAGCAAAAAAACAAAACAATAGGTAGGCTTTAAAAATCCGGACTTTGATTAATCATAGTCCGGATTTTCCATTTCTCCAAAACAAAAAAAGGGTTGAAGTCACATGCATGACTTACAACCCTGACTTGGAATTATGAAAACAAACTCAAAAAGAATAAACATCACGTTGGTTATGT
>CAYQRA010001172.1:0-1660 GCA_964419315.1 uncultured Saprospiraceae bacterium
ACAATTTGCAATCAAGTAATTGGCACAACCACCTTTGTTTGTGATAGGTCAAATAACTTTCTCTCGTCTTTAATTCCCCCTCATAGGCATAAAGCCATTTGTAACTTTGCCCTTGCAAATAATCCCAGTGCATGACTTCCAATAATTGGTTTTCCGCATTGTATTCCAGACTTTCTAAATAAACCGTATCTCCTTTTGAGGTCAACAATCCCAAAGCGATAAGGTTCTTTTTTTGCTCCTCATATTCCTTCTCCTCATAAACTCCAGTCGAATCAAACCCCATCCATAATCCCAAAACACTAAGAATGTTTTTCTGTTCATCATATTCTATCTCATGATGAACTCCAGCAGAATCAATGCTCATCAGCAATCCACCCGAATACTGATAATCGGCATAGGCCCAAATCAAAGAATCTCGTGGTTTGTCGGCAGCAAAAAACTGAGGTGCGGTATATTTTATCTGCGTCACATTTCCTTCCGCATCACTGGTATAATAAGCTTCATAATCAAAAAATCCTTCCTGACTATAACCATGTACCCCAGACTTCATCTGCTTTAATAAAAACGACACTTGTTCTTTCTGATCATACTTGATCAAAAGCAAGGTATCTTGATCCCTCGTATTGATTTCCAATTTCTGTCGAAGTTTCCCCTCTTGAGAATATTGGTAAAAGGTTTCTGTTTTAGGAATGGTATCCTTTTCGCTCCAATAATAAGCCGTTTTGATCAAACGATTATCTTCATAAAAATACTTTTCCACCGAAGTGTATCTTGTACTATAAGCAACCTGTAAAATTCGCCCTTTTTCATCATAGGCATATTCGATGTATTTATTTTTCATCATCGGGCGCTCTTCCACGCTTTCCTTCAAGCGTCCTTCTTCATAGACAAAATCTTTGGTATACCCGGGTACAAAATCATATTCCATAAAGTGAATCTCCGCAATGCTATCCTCTTTATAGACATAAGTCAAATCCTTCTCATTCCCATCCGACAAATGGCCATCCAAAAAATGATGCACTTCGATACGCGAAACCTCCCCGGTTTCTCCAAAATAAACCCGCTCTATATCATAATTATCACCGATCTCCTCTTGGTGATAATGTCCTTCAATAGTTTCGATTTTTTTGATTCCTTTTGCAAGGACTTCGTGGGCAGGTAGTTCTAATGGTTTTAGCTCGAGTGGTGCTTGAGCAAAGGCTCCCAAAGTAATCAGGAGAATCAGAGCCGTAAAGATCTTTTTCTTATTTTCTTCCATGCAATTAGCTTTACATTTTTGGTTGACCACGGGATTTAGTTCACTCCGTTTATGAACCTGCCTGCGGAAGGCAAGCCTCCCTTGTCGGTTTGTCCAAGAAGGACATTTTTTACAGAATAGTAGATGCTGCTCTACAAACTTAAGGAATTTGTAGCGTTTTAATGATTTCATCAGCTAAGTATTCCTACCTCGAACAGTATTATTGGCCTCTATTTCAAAATGGAGTGCCTCTCCAACGTACTCCAAAGCCTCCTACCATTCCAGCATTAAGGGCCCCTTGATCGAAAATAGCAAGCTTTGCTGCACAAGGCAGCTTAAAAAAGTACACAAGAAAATACACAACAGGAATTAAAAAGCTGGAAAAAGCTATTGAAATCGTAAACAAGAAACAAAAACGATTTT
>CAYQRA010001173.1:0-1647 GCA_964419315.1 uncultured Saprospiraceae bacterium
CGACCGTAGAGACAAGGCATGCCTTGTCTCTACGGTCGTTCGATCGTTCGGTCGTTGGTGCAAAAATCATTCAAATCATTCATCACACAAAATCCCCATCACCAGACGACGACGCACCTGGCATCTCCTCCTCTATTTCACCCAAAATTCCTTTCATATGAGCTTTCGACATGCCCATAATATCGCCCATTTGATAGACCAAATTAATCTCGCTATCGTCGATATGTCCATCTGCAGCGGCGACTGAGAGCGCGCATTTTATGATGGTTTCCTTTCCGTGATCGTTGAGGGAAGGTCCAATGTTTTTTAAGTAGGTAGAAATATCATCTGGACTATTTCGAACGGCGTTGGTATAGACTTCCAATTCCTCAAGGGTAATATCGTGATGACCAAATTTATTGACAATATCCCGTACCGTGATCATTTCCTGATCGTCAATTTCACCATCGGCGAGCATCATCAAAACCATGGTATGCTTCATCGCTTTTTCGTACTCCGCCAAAAATTGATCCTCACTACCACTGCCATCAGGGCGATACTCCAAAACATTTGGGACATAAGTTCCCTGACAAGTTCGGCATTCAACAAAATCCCCAATTCTACCCAATGGAATAATGGGGATAAAGTAGAGTGTAAAAAACCGAGTTACTTTACGATGTCGATAGGGTTCTTCTCGTTCACATTGTGGGCAGAAAAAATGTCCTTCGTCCATTGTTGAGTTGACACCTCTGGTTCCGAAAATAATCATGGGTTTGGATTTTTTAAGACAATATGAGCATTGCCTTTTTGTTTATTATTAGGAAGCTTTGTTAAGGTTATTATGTAATATAAACAATTTTTTCTCAACATTTCTTATATTGAAGCCGCTTAAAGTTAATGCAAAATTTTTAATATGAGAAATGAATTTGTGGTATTTTCTATTCTGAGTCTGGCAATTGTGATAGGAGTAGGTCATTATCTATGGTCCCCCATATACTGGGCCTTACTATTTTTAGTTCCCTTGATAATCTTGGGGTACTACGATATGTTCCAAGCCAAACGCGCCATCGTGCGTAACTTTCCAATTTTGGGAAGAGGGCGTTATGTAATGGAAGAATTACGACCAAAGATCTACCAGTATTTTATCGAATCCGATACCAACGGCACCCCGATTAACCGCCAATACCGTTCTATTGTTTATGCTCGCTCTAAACAAGAGTTGGCCTCCAATCCTTTTGGTACACAGATCGACGTGTATGACGAAGGCTACGAATGGATGAACCACTCCATCGGGGCCTTGGATCATCGTGAACTAGAGCATAATCCCCGCGTCCTAATCGGCGGGCCAGATTGTAAGCAGCCCTACTCTGCTAGTTTGCTAAACGTCTCGGCAATGAGTTTTGGATCGTTAAGCAGCGCCGCAATTGAAGCTTTGAATGGTGGTGCTAAGATCGGCGGCTTTGCCCATAATACAGGAGAAGGTGGAATCAGTCCCTATCACAAAAAATTAGGCGGTGATTTAATTTACCAAATTGGAACGGGCTATTTTGGCTGTCGATCTAAAGAAGGAGGATTCGATCCAGCATTTTATAAACAACGCGTAGAGAATCCTTCTGTCAAAATGATAGAGTTAAAACTTTCTCAAGGAGCGAAACCAGGTCATGGTGG
>CAYQRA010001174.1:0-1638 GCA_964419315.1 uncultured Saprospiraceae bacterium
AAGTGACTTGTTCTTTTTCTTGAATCAAAGCAATGGTATCCGGATAATTTTCAACAGCATACCAAAACATTTCTTTTGGAGACTTGAAATTCGGTCGATTTTCCAATACCTGTTTTGCGCCCACATTTCCTTCCAAGGCTGCTAATTTTTCTATGACGCTTTGGGCTTCTTCCTTAAGGGTTTCGTGATATTCTTTGGCAAAACTTTCTACAATAAATTTAATCGGTCGTACTTTTTTACTTGTCCAACCGCCTGTCCTGCTGCAAAAATATTTTTCCAAGCCTTAGAGCCTGATTGCATATCGCCCGAGAAATCAAGCTTTGCTTTGGCATCTAATTTGGAAAAATCAAAACCTGCTTTCTCCAAACTTTTATCAATCCAATTACCGAGTGCGCCAGAAATCGCTTTGGTCGGAACAATATTGTCCAAGGCGGCATCAACCACCATGGTTCGATGATCGGCAGGGGCCATGTTTTCAGTAGTTGCAATGAATGGCGTTCCGATGTATGCAAAGTCTGCACCCGCTACTTCGGCAGCTCTAATGGCTTTTCCGTTTGAGATGGAACCTGCTAATACAATATGTCCATCAAAAAATTTCTTTACTTCTTCTAAAAATGCAAAATGAGAAACCGTACCGGTATGTCCACCTGCTCCCGAACAAACCAACACCAAACCATCCGCACCAGCCTGCGCGGATTTTCTAGCATATTTTACATTAATAACATCGGCATAGACCAATCCACCATAGCTATGTACGGCATCAATCACGCGCTGTGGCCCGCCCAAAGCAGTGATCAAAATACTTGGTTTGTATTTTTTAACCAATTCGATTTCTTCGTCGAATCGCGAATAACTACTATGCGTAATCATGTTCATGGCCCAAGGTGCAGGTTGCCCCCCTTGTGCTTTGAAAGCTGCTAAATCCGAAGTTATTTTTTCCAGCCAATTTTCTAAGTCTTCAATTTTACGCGCATTGGGTCCAGGAAAAGAACCAATGATACCACTCTTACATGCCTCTACCACCAAGGTCGGATTGGATACCAAAAACATTGGGGCAGCAATGACTGGTATTCTAAGGTTTTCGAATATTTTATTTTTATTATTCACAACTAATTTTTCAATTTTAAAAAAGTAATTCTAGGACGTTTTTTTAGGTTTGCTTTTTCCTTTTCTAATACCAATACCTCCATCACATTTGATAATTTCGGCAGTTATAAATCTTGATAATTTTTTGGAAGCAAGAAAGACAAAAAGCCCTGCCTGATCTTCCGGTAAAGCAGCAAAACCTAATGGAACATTACGTGCGACCATATCGCCAAAACCATCAAAATCAGATAAGCGCTTTGTATTGCCTTTGGCATCTTTCGTACCTCCCAAGGGCGTTATCGTACCTCCAGGTGCCACTGCGTTGACTCGAATATCTGGTGCCAATTCAAATGCCAGTTGTTTCACTAATCCTACACCTGCATGTTTTGAAGAAACATAATTGACTCCTCCTCCACCTGCATAAAAACTACTACTCGATAAATTAAGAATGATACTTCCATTGGTTTTTTGTAGTTCTTCCACTGCCGCTTTTGCTCCAAGGATATAACCTAAAACATTAATTTTCATTATTTTTTCAAACTGTTCAATCAG
>CAYQRA010001175.1:0-1635 GCA_964419315.1 uncultured Saprospiraceae bacterium
AAACGAAAACAGTAAGTCTAGCCGATGGAACAATTGTTTCTTATCACACGCTGGTAATTGCAACTGGCGGTCGCGCAAGAAAATTGTCCTTTCCTGAAGATGTTGCGGCGCAGGTCTCTTACATCCGGGAATTAAAGGAAGCGAAAATATTAAAGGAAAAATTAAAAAATAGTAAGTCCGTTCTGGTAATCGGAGGAGGTTGGATTGGATTAGAGATGGCAGCTACTGCCACTTCCAAAATGGGTTTAAAAACTTATTTGGTGGAAAAAGCACCCCGTTTGCTTGCGAGAGTTTTACCAGATGATGTTGCCACTTGGTTAGAAGAAGTACATGCACAGCACGGCCTTGAAATTTTTAAAAATAATGCTGTTCAAAATGTTGAAAAAATTGGGGAGCAACTAGCGGTGACTTTACAAGATGGAACATTGATTAAAGTTGATCATATAGTTGTGGGTATTGGCATGATACCCAATGATAAAATAGCCAAGGATGCTGGGGTAGGAGTGAATAGAGGTATTGTTACGAATGTGATGGGTTGGACATCTGATAAATTCACCTATGCCATCGGAGATGTGGCCAATGCATTCGTTTCCAGATACGACCAATACATTCGAATGGAAAGCTGGGAAAATGCCCAATGGCAAGCGATCCGCTTAGCCCAATATTTTGCAGGACAAGCAATCACCCCAATGCCAGCCCCCTGGTTTTGGTCAGACCAATACAACTTAAATATTCAAATCGTTGGGATAGAATTTTCTGGCCAAGTAGTTCGACGAAATTTAGGAGAAAATAAATGGATGAATTTTTACTTAAATAAGAACAATCAAATTACCGCTTGTATAGGGGGCAATGCAGGGAAGGATATGCGAATGGTTAGAAAATTAATTAATGAAAAAGTAGCTGTCGATACAGATTTATTGAAAGAGCAATCAGTAAAATTAAATACAGCCTTAGCAAAATAATAGCGTAAAAAATATCTAGCTCCTAATTCCTGAAAAAAGACTTATTCACATTGGATAAGCTGGTAGAGCTATGCTTTTACTCAAAAAATTAAAGATAGATTTTAAATAAAATGAATAAAAAAGAATTAGCGAAAATTTTAAAAGACAGTTCAAAAAGTAGAGTGCCCTGTACTCCTTTAAGGGATTTGATTGGTACGGATACGATTGACCTGGCTTATGAGATTCAACAAATAAATATCAAGGAACGCATTGATAAGGGAGCTAAAATGGTAGGGCATAAAATTGGCTTAACCTCAGAAGCGGTTCAGCAACAATTGGGCGTCGATCAGCCAGACTTTGGAATTCTTTTAGATGACATGGAGGTGCAAGAAAATCAGATGCTTTCATTTGCGGAACTCATGCAACCTAAAGTGGAAGCGGAGATTGCCTTTGTAATGGCTGCTGATTTGAACAAAGAAAATTTGACGGAAGCGGATATCGAAAAGGCTATAGATTTCGCTCAAGCCTCTATTGAGATCGTTGGCAGTCGCATCGAAAATTGGAATATAAAAATTACCGATACGGTAGCTGATAATGCTTCTGCCAGTCACTTTATTGTTGGATCTAAAAAAGTGCCATTGGATCAATTTGATCTATTGAATTGTAAAATGGAATTATACAAAAATGGAGAACT
>CAYQRA010001176.1:0-1631 GCA_964419315.1 uncultured Saprospiraceae bacterium
TTTTAAAACCTCTTCATTTAATAAAGGCTCCAATTCCAAAGCTTGCTTTTTGTTCAGCATAACCCGACGATCTTCCTTTTCTACCCGAGCCAAAATATCGTAAACCATCAGGCCAAAAGAAGTTCCCCATTTGCCATAAGTCCCTCCTTTGATCAAGGGCATCAACATTTTTTCAGGTAAAACCAAATGAGGCGCTAATTTGTGTACAATAGCTCTTTCGGTTCCTGTTTCATGCACCAATCCAATTTCCAATTGCTTCAGGTAACGCAATCCTCCGTGGATCAATTTGGTAGATTTACTACTGGTTCCGGAGGCAAAATCTTTTTTCTCTATCAGCGCGGTTTTCAATCCCCTCGCGGCAGCATCCAGTGCAATACCTGTTCCAGTAGCACCACCACCAATCACCAACAAGTCAAAAACTTCCGTTTTCAATTTTTGTATATCTTCCTTTCTGCTTAAAGCAGAAAAACTAAATTCAGGCTTTGTCATTTTATTGAATGTCTTTGAATTCTTTTGCAAAATAATTTCCAATTAGTCTTCCTTGTCCTACCCCATTTTCTATGGCAGGCATGTAGTGAATCCCTCCATAAAGTCTACTAATCGCTGCTTCCGCTGCCGCAGCTCTAAAGCTTGTAAAATCCCGAGCTGGCAAACCATAAGGAACTTCCGTATCATCATGAAAAGCAAAATTGTCTCCAAGTAAATCTGTAAGTAATTCTGCCGCAGCAGTGGAGATCACGCTGTGTCCGCTCGTATACTCTGGAAAAGCGGGCGTTTGTAAAAGTGGTTTCCAATCAGGGTCAATGTGTTCATTGATATAAGTTTCGGGACGGATCAAACTACTGCTATATTTTTCCTCCCAGCAGGCGATAAAAGCATCAAAAAGAGTGGCACTCGTCATGGCCAAAACTTTGGCGGTTTCTGCTGTACTTGCTTTATTTTTATCTAAGGCAATTCCTGCAATGGACATCCAATGACCACCGGGAGAAATTTTTTGATCAAAAAACATCAAATGTCCTTTGGTATTGGAAACATTCGGATTGCAATCCCAAAACTTGGCGATTTTAGTTTTTTCTTCGTCCAGATTTTTTACGGCATTATAAACTTCGATTGTTTCTTGGTAGAAAAGCGATTGCTTTTCGGTAGCAAATGTCGTGTGTGATTTGGACGGAAAATGTCTGGTAGAATCCAGGAGCATCAAACGAATGGTATTCCAATGCGGCTCAATCGCAGGCATGTAATCTGGCGGAGTTGGCTTCCATTTTCCGGGACCTTCTAAGATGCTGTATTGTGGTTTGGCGGTGCGTTGTAAATAACCATCTGCTTCTGCCCATTTTAAAATATGCTTTCCAACGGCTTCGCCTTGCTTAAGAGATTCCTCAAAGATTTTTTTGGGAATTCCCAAAGCTTTAATTTCGTTTAAATAATCTATTTTGACGGAGTCGATAAACTCTTTTCCATAGACCAATTGTTCTGCGACAGTCGCAAAAGCGACGATGCTTGCCATCGGCCAGTAATATTCCGCTTCGGAATTTGGACTTGGCTTTAAGTCTCTTAATTTGTTGGCTAAACTTTTATGGTCTGGATTGGCGGCAGCCATCACTTCATAGGCAGCGATATTAGGATAGGCA
>CAYQRA010001177.1:0-1630 GCA_964419315.1 uncultured Saprospiraceae bacterium
TAGTTCAAAGCATTGCTAAAGTATTCGCCAAAATGCTTAGTGAATTTTACACTTCCATAATAATTTAGATGCTGGGTATTTAGAAAATCTTTCTTTTCTAATTGCTCTTGCAGGGATTGATGTTTGGCATTATAAATGGCTATTCCATATTTTAGAGCAATCGCATCCAATGTTTTTTCAAACACCTTAAAGCTTTCGGTATGGGCCATTGCATTTATTTGCCCCTTCCAAATAGAAGGATTTACGATGATGACTTCCGTATCCTGCTCCAATAATTCTGCTATCATTTTTGAAAAATAATCCACCTGTTTTTCTATCTGTAGACTTTTTTTCTCTTGCTCAAAATCCTCCCAATTCAAATTTCCTGTTTGATTATAAAATTCTAAATGTCCATTATAAACGCTGACTATTTTGCGAGTAGGTTGGTATTCTTTTCCGGTTAGTTTTCCAAACAGGTGTTTGAAAAGATATTTTTCTTGAATGGTTTTTAAAAAAAAGCTGGCGTCAAATCCTTCTTCAGAATTTAAACTCAGAGGTATATTATTTCCTAAAATTAATGGGGTATATTTCCCTTTGGAAAGTGGTCGTTCAAACATCTTGGGATTGGTACCTAGAATGACTGTCTTCGGTTTTTGCTCTTGTTGTTCCAATACCGATTTAAGGAGATAATAATTTTCCAAGGGAGAGGCATGGTAAACACCAAGGTTATAAGAGCTAAGGCTACTACAATCTTCCAAGGTGCGAGGGTCTAGGGCATCTGCAATATGTGAATCGCCGAAGATCAAAATATCTTTCGGGTCTTGCTCCTTAAAAAAGTCTTTTTTACTTTTTAGAAACAGTTTATAATCGCTAGGCCGTTGTGACTCCAAGAATAAAGATCCGGCCCTATCTAGCAAAAGAAATAGCCCTAAAAAAAGGATTACTTTAAAGAGAAAGATTTTCATTATAATTTAAAACTGGAAGTAAATAAACTGTTGTTCGTTGCCACTAAATAAAAAGACCAAGATCAAAATAGAAAAATACATCCCCCACCGAAAAGGTCTTTTCCAATGAAGTCCCAAGCGAGCAATTGCAAATTGCTCCGCTCTCCCGAGCCACTCGATGAAGAGCATTGCAAGGATTAAAAGGAGTGTGGTCATTGGCATTACTTCTGGTACAGAAAAAAGCGATTGGGAAAAAATTCCTGCGATAAAATCCAGCGCATGTCCAATATTTTCTGCCCTAAAAAAGATCCAAGCAAAAACGGTCAAACCAAAGGTGGTCAACATTAAAAGGGTCTCTTTGAAACTGGGCAAATATTTACCCATCGCTACGACATCCAAATGATTGCGATTATTATTAGAAAGAAGTAAGGGCAAAAAGTAAAGAGCATTCAATGCGCCCCAAACGATAAAAGTCCAATTGGCTCCGTGCCAAAAACCACTCACTACAAAAATAATAAAAGTATTTCTGACTTTAACCGCCGTTCCACCGCGACTACCGCCTAATGGAATGTAAAGGTAATCCCTAAACCAAGTAGATAATGAAATATGCCATCGCCGCCAAAATTCTGCGATGTCTCTTGAAAAATACGGGAAGGCAAAATTCCGACTTAAATCAAAACCCAGCAAGCGAGAGCTACCAATAGCGA
>CAYQRA010001178.1:0-1629 GCA_964419315.1 uncultured Saprospiraceae bacterium
TGCGCACATTTTTGTCGGCATTAACAACAAACTGTGTTTGAGGCTCAATCTGAATGTTTGCCATAGAAACCAGCACTTCTGTTTCTTCTGCTTGCTCCATTGCATTCACAATAGGAAACAACGCCAACAGTAAAATAGCGGTGTGTACGGTGAATGTAATGAACATTCCTCTACGCTTGTCTTTTTTCTCTTCTTGCTCTTTTTTTACTAGCGTTTCCATGACATTTAAATTTTATGGGTAAATTGTGTTTTTATTAGGTATTGACAACTAATTTCGTGTCTCTCTGCCTTTACTTATTCCAAAGCTGTGCCAAACTCACTCCAACATAATAGTAGTACTATTATTTTTATGAATAAAGCTATTGAAACGGAACGTTTTGAGGGCTAAAAACAAATTGAGGGATGATCTGCCTTTTTTATTTCCAAAAGCCGACCATCCCCCAAGTGGATGCAATTACAATGTTTGATAGAGACCGTTTTTAACAACCTATCCCTCTTTTTCTATCCATTAATAATCAGAATAATCAATCTCACACCAAGGCATTTTTTCTTTTAATCTTGTTATAGCCTCTTTTGGAATGGAGACGCGATTCATTGAGAACTGTTTTAGCTTTTTAAGCTTGGAAAAGTTTTTGGGAAGGTGATCGATGGGTGCAGCTATTTCTATGTAGCCGGATAGATGTAGCTCTTCCAAACTGCTCAACTGACCAAATGTACCGGGTAAGGATTCAAAATGTCTGGCAATAATGTCTAGTTTTTTAAGGTTTTCAAGCTTTCCAATAGACGCTGGTAAGGTTTTCAGTCCTAAAGTAAACTCTAATGTTAACTCTTCTAGTGCCTCTAAATCGCCAATGGATGCTGGTAATTCATCAAGGCGTTCGCAGTAATCTAAGTGCAACTTTTTTAGTTTTTTCAATTGGCCTATCGTAGTGGGCAATGCTCTAAAATTATTTAAGCCTAAATCAAGTTCTTCCAATCCTTGAAGGTTCCCCAAGGAACTTGGCAATACTTCCAAAGCATTATTAGTGACATCTAAATACTTGAGCTGCTGAAGTTGGTCGATTGCTACAGGAAGGTCTTCTATTGCATTATTCTCCATAATCAAAATTTGCAATTGAGAGTGTGCTAAGATTTCACGCGGGAATACCTTAAAACCTTGATTGGATACATCAAGGGCCGTGACTTCTGGACGGAGGTCGTCTAGACTTTGTGCCAATAGGTAACGGTTCTGATGGTCGTCTACCAAGTAAATCTCTCCTTCCTTTTCCTCCACTTCAAAGAAATCATTTTTATACGTGTCTGTTTTTGGAAGTGCCATAGCTATTGATACAGCTTCTTGATGGGTGGTATCTTCTATTGAGCCCATCTCTTGAGGCATTGGTGGTTTTGTATTAGAAGTACAGCTGACTAAGAATAGATGGATTAGAAATAGGGTAATGCTGGTTTTCATGTTCAATAAATTGGTTGTTTAATAAAAGGCGTAGGAAAAGACAACGCCAAACAGCCGCTGTCTCTTCCTGCAATCGTGCTTAATCTTCTAGTAAAACACTCCCCCAATCAATGGTACAATTCGGCATTTTTTGCTCCCACTTAGGATATTGGCTTTCAGGGATGCTGTTGTTGGGGAGG
>CAYQRA010001179.1:0-1625 GCA_964419315.1 uncultured Saprospiraceae bacterium
CTGTTTTTTGGAGGCATCGCATACAAGCATCTACCAAGGGAAGCCCGGTTCGACCTTCTTTCCACGCTTGAATCAGATGTTCCTCATTTTTAAAAGGCATGGATTCATAACCTCGATTGATACACCGCGTTTCATAAGCACATTCCATTTCAAACTTTTGAATAAAATGGCAATGCCAGGCAAATCGGGTCAAGATTCCATTAAAGCTTCTTTTGTGGCGGGGATAATTGGGATGGGATCGGATAAATTGGTAAGCTTGGCGAATACTGATATTTCCCCAAGCCAAAAAAGGGGAGAGGCGACCACATGATTTTCTGCTGGCCAGTGGTTTGGAAATATATTTATTGTAATTTTTGCCTCGATCTTCACAGAAGGATCGGAGGTATTGCCAAGCGAAAAATTCTCCTGGTTTTTGAAATTCTTCTGGATATATTGCTAGCTGCGCTTTCCATGATTTTGGCAACGGAAATGGATGCTCTAATAATTTTATACTTCCTTTGGAAAACTGATTTTGAATGATCGCCTTGCGCATTTGCGCCACCCATTTATTTTCCCAATCCTCCCGATTACGGATTCCCCGGAGGACTCCATCGCGCTGATATTCTTGCCAATTAATGTCTTGTGTTTTAAAATATTTGGCCACCGCTTTGTCTCGTTCCCAAGTACTTTTGATTCCACTTTCTTGGTAAGAAAAAATAGTTTTTATCGGAAAGGTTTGACAAAGAAAAGAAAAGACTTCTATCGCTTCGGCATAAAACATTATTACCTGTCGATCCTGCTCTTTCAGCCGTTCATTCATCGCTAGGATAGAGTGGTAAATAAACTGGGAATGCCGCAGGGAACGGTCTGGATATTCCAAGGCTGAAGGCTCGAAAATATAGATGGGAAGGTAGTCTTGCGCTGCCGCTTCTGCCTGGAAGAAAGCTTCCTGATCTTGAAGTCGGAGGTCTCGTTTTAACCAAACAATGTTTACTTCTTTTGTCATGTCTCGAACGCTTGCTTAGTACATTGCGGAAGTGAAAGAAAATAAGTGATTTTGTTAAATGTATTGGCTTTTGTTGGTGGCAAAAGTAGCTTTTAAAACCAGTTTGGAAACAGCCTTGGGGAATTTTTGTTCATATTGCCCTCGGTCAAGATGCTTGGCTTGGTTAAAGGATTTAGATCCCAAAATTATTTCAACATTGAGATGAAATCAATAGGTTTTGGAATCTAAAGCTTAGCAATAGAAAGATATTCAAGTAGAATGAGTAGTAGAGATGGTTGGGCTAAATGATTCGGGGAGTAAAATTTGATACTCATCTTGAGGGATTCTCCAATAAATTTGCGATATAAGAGCCCAAAGAAAAATCCATCATTTCAAATACTTAATCTTGCATGATCAACATAATAGAAATCAAAGCCCGCTCCACGCAACACGGCACCATTCGCGAACTCCTCAAAAGCAATCAAGCCCAATACCAAGGAACGGATCACCAAATCGATACCTACTTCCATACGACGCAAGGGCGATTAAAATTGCGGGAAGGAAAAATCGAATTGGCAAGACGCTCGCTCCAGCCGCTCGCCGCCGATCCGCATGGAGGCCCGCGCGCAGAACGGATGAAAGCCCTGCTCGTCAATTTGGA
>CAYQRA010001180.1:0-1618 GCA_964419315.1 uncultured Saprospiraceae bacterium
CCATTGCGAGTACAGGAGCGACTACACCACAATAGCCCGTAAGCATTGGAGGGACCATCAAAAACCTAGATGACGTTGGAGTGGTAGATGTCTCTCTAACGATCAATAGTAATCCAAGCAACTTCCCCAATTATTCGGGTAGTGACGGAGCCTATCAGTTTTCTAATGTCAATATTGGAACCGATGTCAATATTACCCCACGTAAAACAGAAAATCCGAGAAATGGACTTTCTATTTTGGACATGGTTTTGATACAGCGCCATTTACTTTTTCTTGATACCATTCCCAATCCTTATCTCTTTTTTGCGGCAGATGTCAATAATTCGGGAGGCTTAAGTATTTTGGATATTATTTTTATTCAAAGGCTTTTATTGCTTGTGGATGATCAATTTCCGAATAATGATTCCTGGCGTTTTATCCCTAGCGATCATGTTTTTGCCAATCCAGAAAACCCACTGGGTTCCAATCCGCCCAATTCCATTCCTTTTCCTAATGTCCAGACCGATCAATTGGCCGCTGACTTTATTGGGATAAAAATCGGAGATGTCAGTGGTGATGCGACTCCAGGTCTGGTTGCTCCGAATGACGAAAGCATTTATACGGCAGAAACCATTTTACTCGACCTCGAAGAGCAATATCTTGAAGAAGGAACTATTCTAACTATTGAAATCCCTAGTTTGGATAAGGCGGAATTGGCCGGTTTTCAATTTAGTCTACATCTAGACCCAGAACGGGCAGAAATCATCGAGGTAGAAAAAGGGACTAGCCCCAACCTGGAGCATCTAATGTTTGATGATAGTCAAAAGGGCGAAGGTCTGATTCAAACCAATTGGTTTGGAAATGGCACGGAGGAAAAAGGTAGTCTGCTCTCCATTAAAGTCAAAGTCAAAAAAACGGGATATCTATCTGATTTGATTCGCATGGCGGAGGAAGGGCCACAGTCCCCAGAAGTCTACTCCAATGGCCTAGAACGAAAAATCCATAGTCATGACTTAGCCTTGCAATTCAATAATACCGTAAATACTTACGAGCCTTCCGCTCTTTCTATCAATGTTTACCCGAATCCAAGTACGGGAATATTTACAATTATTCCCAAAAACGAATCGCTACTCCAAGCTGATTTTCAACTCTATGATTATTCAGGAAAGCCTTTAGGAGCCCTTAATCCCCTCCAAACAGAAAAAAAAGCCTCTAACAGTACTTTTTCTATCGAACATTTACCGGCCGGAATCTACTTCTTAAAAATCACTAAACCTAACCACAAAGTACTGCCTATCAAGCTTTTAAAGATTTAATATTTTGTTTAAATCCACTAGCTTACCTTCTCTCTAGCTATCCATTATTAGTCCATTGCTAATATCTCCTGAAAATGTGGATAGGCTTTTTTTATTTTAGAAAAATTATCTACCTTTGTCCCACCATTTAAGTATTGGGTTTTTTCCCCATATATTGATGACGTTTCCCTATAAAATTCCAACTGAACAAAAATCAGAGATAAACAATCTAATTTTCTAAACTGATTCTTACACAATTCTAAATAATTCATTTAACAAAAACATTTCTGATAATGAGAAACCTTAATTATCTATTGTGCCTTGCGCTGGCAATTTTCTTCTCT
>CAYQRA010001181.1:0-1613 GCA_964419315.1 uncultured Saprospiraceae bacterium
GTATCATTTTGGGTACTTTTATATGGTAAATTTCCGTTAAATCAGCGGATTAAACTTTATGTTGTTTTAAGCAATCAATATAACCAACCAGACAACCTCAATAGCACCTTATTTCTAGTGCCTCTCTAAAGTTTTTCTAATTACACCCATAGTCATAGCAAAATGAAATATTTATACACAATAATCTTAGTTTTTGCTCTTTGTATCAACACCGGATTTGCCCAAATGTCAAATGGTGATTTTGGAGACGAGTGGATCAATTTTGACCAGTCCTACTTTAAAATTCCCGTTGCAGAAGATGGAATATACCGTATTTCACAAGCCACCTTAACTGCCGCCGGAATTCCTGTCTCGCAGATTGCCACTGGTAATTACCAACTCTTTCGGCTGGGAGAACAAGTACCGATCTATGTATCTGCTGCAGGCTTACTTGGCAACAATGATTATATCGAGTTTTATGGTCAGAAAAATCGCTCTGAACTAGACCGATATTTATTTGCCAATCCAGACGAAGAGCTGCTAAATCCCGAGTATAGTTTGGTGACGGATACGATGAGTTATTTTTTGACATGGGTACCTGGCAATGGCAACAGCAGTCTTCGTTTTAGAAATACATCAAATGATCTTAGCAATCCTCCGCCAGCAGAACCCTATTTCTGGTATGATGAGCGGGAGGTTTTTTCCACCAGTCATATTAAAAAAAGAGAAACAACGGACGGAACCTCTTATTCTGATTATAACGAAACGGAAGGTTTTGGTTCTCCTTTTGAATTAATTACGGAGCATACCATTCAACCTACCAACCCTGTAATAACGGGTCCAGCTAGTACTTTTCATGCCCGATTTGGTACGAATCTTCCTGCCCAAGCTGGACACAGCATCGCTATTACCTTAAATAACAATACTACTCTTTACGAAGAAAACTTTAACGGGGTAAAGCTAAAAACAGTAAGAACCCCAGTGACGAATTCCCTTTTATCCAACGATATTGCTGTGCAGTTTACCGGTACAGGCGGTACCAATGATCGGCATTCTGTCGCTTTTATCAGTCTTACTTACCCACGTAGTTTTGATTTTGAAGGTAGTACTTCCTTTGCATTTACAGTAGAAGCTTCGACGGCAACCAAATTACTCGATATAGAAAACTTTTCTGATGGTATGGGTAGTCCTGTTTTATATGATATAACCAACGGATTAAGAATCGAGGCGATTTTAGAAGGTGGCCGAACACGGATTGTTTTGCCTCCTTCTGCTACGGATCGCGAGCTAATACTATTTGAAGAAAATTCCGCTTTTGCACAAGTCAATACCCTCAAAGAAACGACCTTTATTGATTATGCTCAGAATCCAGCGACCTATTTGATTATTTCAAACCCTCGATTATACAATGATGCCCAAGGAATTAATCAAGTAGCCGAATACGCCAACTATCGAAGTTCGGCAGCAGGTGGAGGGTTTACGACTAGAATTGTAGACATAGAAAATTTATACAATCAATTTGCCTACGGCATACGTCGTCATCCCTTATCTATTAAGAATTTTGTGCAGCGGATAAAGACGCAATGGGAAGATTTATCCTATTTACTAATCCTTGGGAAAGGACGAGAATACCA
>CAYQRA010001182.1:0-1612 GCA_964419315.1 uncultured Saprospiraceae bacterium
TAGCGCGTTCAGTGCCTGTGAGTTCACACAAGAGGTCACATACTTTTTTAGCTAAAGGAGTTAAGACGCCTAGTTCAATTCCTTTTTCCAGTTGTTCTTTTACTGCTTCCTGAATAAAATCTGGGGTATGTCCCATCAGACTAATTCCGAAAGACATCAAGAAATCGACATATTTATTGCCATCCACATCCCACAGATAAGCTCCTTTCGAGCG
Source organism: uncultured Saprospiraceae bacterium (assembly GCA_964419315.1). Classification (GTDB taxonomy): domain Bacteria; phylum Bacteroidota; class Bacteroidia; order Chitinophagales; family Saprospiraceae; genus CALLVY01. Next base: position 215 of record CAYQRA010001182.1, read on the forward strand.
CTCTACTGCAATTTGGTAGACCATATCTTTCCACAGCTTATTGAAGCCAGTGATTGATCGAGGGTCGGCCATAAACTGACGTTGGGCATCTGTTAAAGCTTGAGACTTTTTGGTTTTTGTGGTATAGTTGTGAATGAGTTCTTTTAAATATTTTTGTTCTCTTTCTGAAAGATTGCCATCCTTTTTCTTGGGGGGCTTAAAAGGACCAAAATCTTTTAACTCTGGTTCTTCTTTTGTATTCTTTGTACTTGGTACTATTGCTTGAGGGACTTCCGTAGCTACTGGTGGAAGACTGCTTGGAAGAGGATTGGTAGAAATATTTTGGCCTTGCAAAAGCGCCAATTGTTGTTCCATGATTTGCAGCTGGCGTTGTAAGATAGATTCTAATCCACCACTTACCGCAATAGGATTATTCGCTTGGATTTCCGTCTTTGGAACAATGGAATTTGCCGGAGGCAAATTGGATACTTGGGGTGGCAATGGAATCTTTTGTAATGGTGCTTCGCTTCGCTCAGGAACCGAGGCCGCCTGTTGAGGCTTATTGATTTGTTCCAATTCGGTATGGTAGGCCTTATCAGGCAATTGAGTATCTATCAAATCGGCTAGTGTCGCCAGGTTTGGCGCTTCATCGAATAACTGGCGGAAGCTTAATTTAATTTTAAACTCTTTTTTGATTTTAGACACCGCTTGCGTTAAAAACAAAGAATCAAATCCCATTTCCAAAAAGGTAGCTTGATCCTTCATCTCTTCTGGGGAGATGCCACTCAATTGGTAAAATAAATCTTTCAATTTCCCAATCAAGAGCTGGCTTCGACAAATCTTAGCTGCCTGGGCTCCACCAGTCCGGGTTTCTTGATTTTTCTTCATAGTCTTATTCGTTTCAAATTCTTCAGTAGATTGGGCCACCAATGGTTTGGCGGCAATCCAATGTCTAATTCGTTCAAAGGGGTAAGTAGGGAGGGAAATTCTATTTCGATTTTGTCCCTGATAAAGTGCTGGCCAATTGATTTCGACACCGTCCAGCCAAAGTTGGCCAAGTGTTTTTAGGAAAAAGGCCAAATCAGGAGTCTTTTCCTTGGGATGCCGTAAGGAGGCTAATATCTTTTGATCTTTTTGCCGACTTGGATGTTGTCGGGCAAAAGTAGCCAGGGTTTGTCCAGGGCCAATTTCTAATAAGACCTTTCCTGGCTGTTCCAACAAACGAGTGATACCATCACTAAAACGAACGGTTTTACGCAAGTGATTGCACCAATAATCGGCCGATTGGAATTCGCCATTTTTTGCCCAATCTCCAGTTACATTACTAATGATTGGCAATTGGGGTTTTTGAAAAGAGATCGTTTTTAAGAAAGTGCCAAATTCTTCCAATATCGGTTCTACTTCACTAGAATGAGCGGC
>CAYQRA010001183.1:0-1611 GCA_964419315.1 uncultured Saprospiraceae bacterium
CGATCATTTACCATCAAAATGGAAACTATCGGCTTGCCATTAAATACTATACCCAATCGCTAAACCTTATTCCTTCCCAAAAAAAATATGGCGCATCCCGCGCCATGAGTTACCAGAATATTGGCAAATGCTTTCAAGATCAGGGAGACTTCGACGATGCCCTCCGCTACTTCCCAAAAGCACTGGAATTATACCAACAATTTAGTGATCAAACCCCTCAGGACAATATCCCAGGATGTCTTTTTGATTGGGCAAAAGCTTTGAAAAACAAAAACGAATTGGATAGCGCCCTGGTCTATTTCGAAAAAAGCATCAAGGCCAGCAATCAATCGAAAAAGAAAGGAATCTATGTAGATCAAATCAAACTCAATTGCTATCAAAACATGGCGGACCTTTTTTTACAAAAAGAACAAATTCCTATTGCACTAAACTATATCGACAAAGCACTTGCACTACAAAAAGGAAAAACATTTGAAGGTACCCACCTTACCTATCGAACACTTTCTAAAATCCAGGCTTATAATAAAAACTGGGACCAACAGTTTGTCCTACTCAACCGGTGCAAAGAGATAGTGGTCGAGCAATACAAGGGTTTTGAAAAGCACCAAGAGATCGCCAAAAGCTTTTTGGACATTGGCAAATTTTATCACCAGCAAGGTGCTTTAGATTCTGCCCTCTTTTTCTTTCAAAAAGCACTCTGCTCTAATTCTTTGGATTTCAACACCCTCGATCCTACTCAAAAACCAGCACTTGAAAATTTATTGGATTTAAAAACGGCACTGGACATCATTCACCAAAAAGGAAAAATATTTTATCAGATTGCACTTAGTAAAGAGGAAAAAGAAAAAACAGAAAACCTGGAACTGGCTTTAAACACCTATCAATATGCTACTCAGGTTATCCAACAAATCAGAAAGACCTATTCTACAGAAGGCTCCAAACTTCATCTTTCAGGAAATGTAAAACCCATTTTCGAGGAAGCTATTCAGATAGCCATACAACTACATAAGTCCCAAGAAGATACCCGCTACCTAGCGGATGCTTTTCATTTTTCAGAAAGCAGTAAAGCCATTCTTCTACTCGAATCCATCCAACAAAACCAAGCATTGAATCATGGCAATATTCCAGACTCTCTATTGCTAAAAGAACAAACTTTCAATGTCCAAATCAGCTTCTACAAAAACCAACTGAGTCAGGCACGACAAACAGAACAGGACAACCTGGAAGAACAAAAGGAGTGGAAAAATCAATTGTTTTATTTACAGGAAGCGCACAAAAAATTAATCGCAAGTTTCGAAAAAAATTATCCCAAATATTATCAACTAAAATTCAACACCCAACTCACTTCTATAGAAGAACTTCAGAAGCAAACCTTAAATCCCAATAGTGCGCTAATTGAATATTTTCATGGAAATGAAAACAATTATGCTTTTTGTATTAGCCCAGACCTTGCCTTTTGCCACCAATGGCCAAGTTCGCCTCAATTGGCAAAAGGGATTCAGCATTTACGTAGCCTGATCACCAAGCCTCCCTCTTCTGCCAGTTATATTAAAGACTATCAGAGTTTTAGCCAAAACTCCGAACAACTTTACCAAGAATTATTAGCTCCCT
>CAYQRA010001184.1:0-1609 GCA_964419315.1 uncultured Saprospiraceae bacterium
TCCGAACCAATTCATAATCATTACACCCAAGCGAATTTCGTTCTTCACTATAAACGACCACCAAATTAGCCAGATCGGTACAATTGTCTGTAATTACTGGTTCGAAGAGCGGAACATTTGCATCACAATCCACCATCGTATCACTAGGAACGTCGATAACTGGCGGAGTCAAATCTCCCACAGTTACCCATTGAGTAGCGGTGGATTCATTGCCACATTCATCGGTAGCGGTCCAGGTACGAATGAGTCGATAGTTATTTTCACAGGCGCCATCAATTTTTTCTTCTTCCACCGAAATCCCGGTAGTGGCAGAACAATCATCGGTCACTACAGGCACAATAGCTCCTGTTTGATTGAAGAGAGATACAATATTGATATCATCGATTAAATTTCCTAAAGAAATATTTCCAGGGCCACCTTGGATAGCTCGGAATAAGAAAACACAATTGGTCTGACCAGCTGGCACATAATAAGAAACATCATGCACGGTCCATCCAGAGGCACTAGTTGCTGTAAATGTTCCAAGCAAAGTCAAGTTAGCAAGATCCGGTCCTGCGTATACCCCCATGATATCATTGGTGGTATTCGAACTAGACATTCTTTTATGGTGAGCAAAACTAATCTGTAAAGTCGTCGTTGGAACCACACAAAATTCTTGAAAGAAATCTGCATTACTAGCATGATTCAATTCTGCATGATAATCACCGCTATACGATTCTACTCCTTCTATAAAACCACTTCCCTGAACTTCAATAAGACCATCAGTTGCAGTGGTACTCCATCCAGGAATATCATCTTGAGGGACGGGCATCCAAGCTCCGGCAAAACCAGGCTCTTCAAAATCTCCGTTTAAGAAAGATTGGATACATTCCTGGCATTCGATCAATACATCATCAGGAATACCAGTAATGACTGGCGGTGTTAAATCTCTTCGAATGACTTGCTGGTTGAATTCTGTACTATTGCCACAATCGTCAATCGCAATTATTTGTCTGGTAAAAGCACAGATTTCACAGGTCACTGCAGGAGGTAAACTACATTCGGAATTAGTAGAAAAAGCACTCGTTGTTCTTGTGCTTGATAAGTGGTTTAACCAAGAGATTTGAACCGAATGAAAACCACCGTTATATTCAGAAAAGAAATAAGAAACTCCTTGCGGTACATAATGTCCGTGAGTAATTGGAGAACTAAAAACATTCCAAGATATATAAACTGGAAAGGGATTGGGATTATACACTTGCCACCTTCTGTAATCACTGGGATTTTCTGTACAGATATTTGACAATCTGAGATCCACTACATTGGTATAACTTCCAGGAATACCAGGATCTGTTGATTCAAAAATATATTCTATTCCAAAAGCCGTTTCGGTGTATGCGGGAGCATAATCCTCACAAGTGCTTGTGGTGAAATTAAAAATTGGATTGGGATCGCAATTGTCGGAAATATTTAAGAAAGTTGGATCTGGCAGCGTAGCGTTACAATCTATGATGGTATCATTTAGTCCTATAACTTGAGGACCTGTGGTATCTTCGAAAGTAATAATTTGTACGCCGGTGCTTTGTACGCCACAGCCATCTATAGCTATCCATTCTCTTCTCAAGGTATA
>CAYQRA010001185.1:0-1605 GCA_964419315.1 uncultured Saprospiraceae bacterium
TATTGGTTGTCAATGACTTGTCAAGAAATCATTGAGGGCTTTTTTAAACAACTTCAAAATAAAAAAACTTGTAAATAACTTGTGTTAGAATTTAGTTTTTAATAACTTGCCACTGTATTTCTAAAAAAGTTATTATCCGTTTCTCAAACCTTATTGAATAAATATTCAATTTTTCTCTCTTGAGTAAAATCCTGAGATAATAACTTTTCCATGTTTAACATGGAGTAAATTTTCTTACTACAAAACGCGATAAATTAAAGGTCGTCTGAAAAATCTTTTTGGATGTAGCTTTGGGTAGATCCCTGTGTCCTACAGGGTCAAGCATTCCCAAGGTCTAGGGTATCCTATGGTGTTTTTCAAACGCACTTTAACTGGAAGTCGAATCGGTCTGTTTTCGCTTGAGAACGGATAATGACTACGTTATGTGTCATTGACAGACTTGTTTCGGCCCGTACACATCTGTCTATTGCTGAAAAGGAATAGGGGTTCCGGCTTTTGCCAGAGCTGCGGAGTAAAGGTACTTACTCCGTACAGACTGTGTATGGTATAAGCTCAAAAGTTTCTGAAGTAAACTAAGGAACTATACTGGTTTTGTGGTGTGGTACTCCTGATTTTTTAATGCCCTTTGCACAGGGGCGATATGGCTTTAGTTCGTGATCGTTCCTAAAGCTTTTTCATCGCTTTCGATTAGGGAGAGCATGTTTTGTCAAACCCGAAAGCGGGGCAAGGAAGCTTGCTCCGTCTAGGGTCTTTTTGGAATAACGGCTTCTAAAATCTATTAGAAGATTGGTTCCTCTAATTTTTTAAAAAAAGAATAGAGACCAACCCTTGGGCTAGAATGCTACGTCTTAGTATTGTAATAGCAACATGTACACATAAGGTATACTTGCTTATTGTTTTAAAAAATTAGGCGTATCGGGAAAGCTAGCTGGGGAGCTTATTTTAAGAGGGATCAAAGCCCTTTTTGCATTCTTGTACTTGCATAAAGCGTAGAAAAAACGATCCACCAAGGGTAGAAAACCCTAAATCCTATTTTTTAATTTTTAAAACCTTATTATGGAATATTCAAAGCTATCTTTTTACAAAACAAAAACGATTCTCTTACTGGCTTTCAGTATTTTTTCTTTCCAGTTATTGGGACAAGAAAAATTGCTTCAAGAAAGCACCAAGTCTTTTAGTAACTTAAGTATATCAGAACAAGACCAGCTAAACCATATCCAAGCTCAAGGAATGTATACCGACTATTACCTGATGGAATTTGGAGCCTTGGCAGAGACCCAAGAAAATGGAAAAATAAAAATCAGTCTACCCGAAGACTCTTGTGGCGATCTGATTTTTGCCGCCCAATCTGTAGAATATCTAGGAGAGGAAGACTATCTTTGGTATGGCCTTTTGGAACCTTCAGAAACCACTGCCCATTGCCAACTCGGAAGCATCACTTTGGTCTCCTCCGAATATGGAAAAATAGGCCACATCACCGTCAATGACCTGACTTACGAACTCCTAGACTTAGGAAAAGACCAATACCTACTCGCCAAACTAGACGGCAGTAAATTTACCGCCTCCGAATGTGGCGTAAACGATAATACCCCCATCAATAATACA
>CAYQRA010001186.1:0-1589 GCA_964419315.1 uncultured Saprospiraceae bacterium
TCACTCAAAATATCTCTTAAAATTCAATAATTTGTTAATAGCCTGACGGCTATGGGGTGGACTCTAAATATATGGGTACTACCCTACGGATACTTCTTGTTGGTTAAATGATATTTTTTTTCTATTTTAGTTCATGATCTACTGATTTTGAGATTAATCAATCTAATTATTCCGTTGAGAAAATAATCTCACCCATCAAATACGCCCAGAATTAAAAAGTTACCGAACCATTGAAAATAGATAGATAATAATTAAATGATGGAAACAAAAAGAAGTCTTGAAGAACAAAGAATTGAGTTTGCAAATGCTAAATTTCTGGCCACCCCTTTAGCGGGATTAATTGTTTGGACAATCATTGGAATTATTGGAATATTTTTCTCTGACTTTGTAGCCATTTGGTCAATTTTTATTGGAACAGGGAGCATTGTGTATCTAGGACTCTTCCTCTCCAAATTTACGGGTGAAAATTTTCTGGATAAAAATAAACCAAAAAATGAATTCGATACCCTTTTCCTTTTTACTGCTGGACAAGCTATTGCGGTATATTCTATCGCGATACCCTTTTTCTTAGTTGACTATTCTTCACTTCCAATGTCGGTTGGAATTCTAACAGGATTGATGTGGCTCCCCTTTTCCTGGATTATAAAACATTGGGTTGGAATATTTCACACCTTAATCAGAACTTTTTTAGTACTGGCGCTTTGGTATCTATTACCTGAGTATAGATTTATTGCTATTCCTTTTGGAATTGTCTTGGTTTATATGGTCACCATCATCATTCTAAAAAACAGAAAGAAAATTGTTTAGCAATGCCTCAATCGCAATTTTGTCCGAGCCCTTACTCTTTCCTTTAATACTTCAACAATTGAATCGTTTTTACAATGCTCCCCTCTTGCGTGGTCATCTGTAAAAAATAATTTCCCGCAGCTAAATCACTGGTTGGAGCAAAGAAATCATGTTGTCCGATACTAAGTGTTTGGGCCCCAAAATCATACACGGTTTTTCCTTCCAAATTGACCAAGCTGATGGCTAGCGATCTTGCTTGGTCTAGGGTCAAACTAAAATCCAGATGGTCTGAAAAAGGATTACTCGATTGCCAATTGATCTCTATTCCTTGAGCGATGGTTTGTTCCTCCACCCTCGTAGTCAAATCTTCAAAAACCCAAAGATCATTGAGGAAAGAACCATCCGTCGCATTGCCACCAAAAATCAGCAATTGATTATTAATGGGTAAAGATACCGCAGTATGTCCTACTCGTGCTGGTGGGGCTGCATTGGTAGGCACGACTGGCGTCCAACGATCATCGACCAACGAAAATTGCCAAAGATCATTGAGGCCTCCAGAGAAATTATTTTGATTGGCGCCATTGCCACCAAATAGATAAACTAGGTCTTCACTGATGGCCGTTACCGAACTAAAATGACGACCAGGAGGCTTGCTCTCAGGTAGGCGTTCGGTCCAAGTATTGTTGGCCAAGTCATAAGTCCAAATATCTTCGCGGTTGCCACTGCTTTGTCCACCATACAAGACCATGAATTCGCGGCCTGCGACGTAAGTTCCATTGTGCAAGCAACGTTTGAAAGGGTGC
>CAYQRA010001187.1:0-1586 GCA_964419315.1 uncultured Saprospiraceae bacterium
GACAAAAACTATTCCAGTACAATAGAAAAAGTGCAAAAAATTTTATTTAAAAAAACCCAAAACGAAACCACATTGTTATAAATATCTCTTATTATTGATTATTTCTATTCCACAAAAGAAAAAAACTTTGATTTACTGATTAAATCAAAGTTTTTTTCTTATCCGATTTTATGTCACAAATTATAGTCAACGGTTCTACAAGCAAGACCTATTCTAAAAGTCTCCTTGTAGAAAGATTTTATTTGCGAGCGACCTCCTGAGCATGGATCGCTGCAATTCCGACCATTTCTACAATTTGTCGAACCGTTGCTCCCAATTGCAAAATATGAACTGGTTTTTTCAAACCTAGTAAAATAGGTCCCATGACATCAACATCAGAAACATTTCCCAAAAGGTTGTAGGCAATATTGGCAGCAGAAAGGTTAGGAAAAATGAGCGTATTGGCCCGATGGCCAGCCAATTTGGAAAAAGGATAATATTCTTGTAAGACTTCTGGATTGAGTGCCATGTGTGCCTGCATTTCTCCATCAATGATCCAATCGGGATGCTTTTGGTGCAAAATATTGGTGGCATTTCTCATCAATAGAGCAGATTCTCCGTTAGGTACAGAACCAAAATTGGAGTAAGTCAATAAAGCTATTTTAGGTTCAATATTAAAGGATCTTACTTGCTCAGCTACCAATTCTGTGATACTGACAATATCCTCTGCCTCAAGCGTATGATTGATCGTCGTATCTGCCAAAAATAAGGGGCCAGAACGGGTCATCATAATGTGAATACTCGCTACTTTGCTGACCTCTTCCCGAGCACCAATGATTTGCAAAGCTGGACGAATCGTTGTAGGATAGCGTTTACTCAAGCCACCAATCATCGCATCTGCCTCTCCTTGCTCTACCATCATGGCGCCATAATAACTTCCGCCCCGCATGATATCTTCCGATTCCCTTTTGGTAATCCCTTTTCGTTTTCTTTTTTCATAGAACACTTCCTGGTAATGTGCCAATCTTCTTTCCTCCTCTTCATCTTTAGGATTCTTGGGATCAATAATTTCGATACCCGACAAGTTGATATTGTACTCCTCTAACAGCATTTTGACCTTTTTCAAATTTCCCAATAAAATCGGATGGGCAATTTTTTCTTCGACCACTTGTTGCGCGGCCTTTAGGACCGAAATATTTTCTGCATCTGCAAAAACGACTCTCTTGATATCTTGTTTTGCCTTCGTCTCGATAATTTTCGTCAAGGCATTATCATTTCCTAATCGGGTCGACAATTGGTATTCATAAGCTACCCAATCTTTAATCGGATTTTTGGCAACGCCACTTTCCATGGCCGCTTTGGCGACTGCGGGAGCAACGGCGGTAATCAATCGGGGATCGACGGGTTTGGGAATGATATAATCTTTGCCAAAATTAAGACTGACATTACCATAAGCCATATTCACAATATCCGGTACTGGCTTTTTGGCCAATTCTGCCAAAGCATAAACCGCTGCGAGTTTCATCGCCTCATTGATTTCGGTAGCTCGAACATCGAGTGCCCCCCGAAAGATAAAGGGGAAACCCAGCACATTATTCACCTGATTG
>CAYQRA010001188.1:0-1582 GCA_964419315.1 uncultured Saprospiraceae bacterium
TTATAGAGCGCCGTCCAATCATTCAATCTGATAAAAAAATAAAAATGAAAAAGATATTATTTGCCTTGACTATGCTCGTGCTTTTTAGTCAATGTACTCCAAAAACTGGAGAGGTGATGGAAAAAACAGAAGAAGTGGTAACTACGGTTACCAAGGACTTTCGTTCGCAAGTACCAGCGCCAGGACCTGCACCCGTAATTGAAATCGGAACACCAGAAGAATTTAAATTGACGAATGGGTTGAAAGTTATTTTGGTAGAAAACCATAAAGTGCCAAGAGTTTCCATTCAACTTAGTTTGGATATTCCCAATATCAGGGAAAAGGAATTTGCGGGTTACATTAGTTTAGCTGGAGACCTGCTCAACAAAGGAACCCAAAATCGGAGCAAAGGAGAAATTGATGAAGCCGTAGATTTTATGGGCGCGAGTATGAGCACAGGTGCTAAGGGCATCTCCGGGGCTTCACTAAGTAAACACTTTCCATCTTTGTTGGAGATCATGGCCGATGTTCTATTCTATCCTGCTTTTCCCAAAGAAGAATTTGAAAAATTAAAAGTACAGACGCTTTCTTCATTGGCCCAAGCCAAAGAAGATCCAAATTCGATTGCCTCTAATGTTTCTCAAGTATTGCGATATGGGAAAGACCATCCCTACGGTGAAATCGTAACGGAGGTAAGCTTGGAAAATGTAACGGTAGAAAAATGCAAAGAATATTATGATAACTTTTTCCAACCTGCTTATGCTTGTCTAGTCGTCGTAGGAGATATTTCTAAGATGGAAGCCCAGCCACTATTAGAAGAGCATTTTGGGAAATGGAAAAATTCCGCCCCTATTGGGGAAGCTATGAGGCCACCGCTCCCGCTTGCACCAGAAAAGACGACCTTAGACTTTGTCAATAAAACCGATGCGGTGCAATCTGTAATTGCCATTACTTATCCTGTTGAACTAAAACCTGGAGGAGAAGATGCCATCAAAAGTCGGGTGATGAATACCTTGCTTGGGAGTTTTTTCCAAAGTAGGCTCAACCAAAATTTAAGAGAAACCAATGGTTATACTTATGGTGCTCGCTCTCGTTTGTCTTCAGATCGTTTGGTGGGCTATTTTACGGCAGGCGCCAGTGTTAGAAATGAAGTAACCGATAGCTCAATTGTAGAAATGCTGTTTGAACTAAATCGACTTCGCGACGAATTGATTAGCCAAGAGGAATTGAATATGGTTAAAAACGTAATCGCTGGAAGTTTTGCTCGTTCTTTAGAAAATCCGGGAACAGTGGCGAGTTTTGCTTTGAATACCGTTCGCTATAATTTGCCGGATGATTATTATAATACTTATTTGGAAAGATTGAGTAAAGTAAGTGTGGAGGATGTACGAGCAATGGCCAGAAAATACATCAAACCTGATAAAGCCCATATCTTGGTGGTTGGAGATAAAACGCAGGTCGCTGAAAAGTTATCTCGTTTTTCTGCCACCGGAAAAGTCAATTATTATGATGTGTATGGAACGGAGGTCGCGGAGTAGCTTAGAGCATGTTTTGATTTCTATCAACTGAAAACCAATACTTTACGAACCTGATTTCAAAATAA
>CAYQRA010001189.1:0-1582 GCA_964419315.1 uncultured Saprospiraceae bacterium
CTCCTAAAAAGAAGGTAGCAGCGAAGAAAAAAGCAGCTCCTAAAAAGAAGGTAGCAGCGAAGAAAAAAGCAGCTCCTAAAAAGAAGGTAGCGGCGAAGAAAAAAGCAACTCCTAAAAAGAAGGTAGTAGCGAAGAAGAAAGCGGCTCCTAAAAAGAAGGTAGTAGCGAAGAAGAAAGCGGCTCCTAAGAAGAAGGTAGTAGCAAAGAAAAAACCAGCAGCTAAAAAGAAAAAAGCTCCTGCTAAGAGAAAAAAGAAGTAATTTCACTTAGACTATATGAATTAAAAATCATCCGTTCTGATAAAGGCGGGTGATTTTTTTTATTGTTCGCTGTATGATGAATTTACAAATCGTTTGCTCATTAAAGGCGCCGCATGCAAAAAATTATAAATATCTTTAAAAGGCTTTATTCGGGGGTTTCTGGTAGAGTTATATCGTTATTTTCCTCTGTTAAAACGCGGGCTTTTAGAAAAATTAAAAATGAGCCGTTGTTAAAGCTGCCGTCGCCTATTGAGATTGAAGATGAGGAGTTGCCAAAGCAGGCACAAAAGCATCCTTGTGAGAATTATAATTTTTTAAAAACACGTTTCCGTGACATTGGCCGTATGAATGGTATTAGTGAAGCATTGGGACGTGATTTTTTAACGGCGATGCCAACGGGTGCCTATAAGTCACGTTTGGGGCAAATTGCCTTTTTATCACGTCGTATGCATGAAGATTTGGCCTGTCCGGATGTATCCAAAGCCATTGAAAAAGCCCAAGCACATGAGAAGAAGTGCAAAAAAGATTGGGATGAATGGGATTCGGCCAATTTATTTGAAATGGAAAGCATGTATCGGCACCATTGCCAAATTGATGCCGATTTGATGGAACGACGCGCGCATTTATCATATGAGGGGCGCGTCCACCATCGGGATGTTTTAAAAAATAATGATTGGGCAGGAGCAAAAGAATTTCTATCGCAGATGATTGATTTACAGCGTTCGATTGCTGAATCTAAGTGTTTGAAAGACAATAATCATAAGACAGACCCGCTTTATCAGGCGTTAATGCGTGAATTTATCCCTGGGGCGCGTTTAAACGAAGTTGATGTGCATTTTGCACAATTAAGAGCAAAGATTGATGAATTGGTCCCTAAGATTCAAAAAGTTCAAGGGTCAGGTGATTATTTTGAATCAATTGAAGGCCCTTTTGATTCATCTAAGCAGTTACAATTAAATAAGTCTTTGTTGAAATTGATTGGGTTTGATTTTAAGCGAGGTGGTTTGTATGAAACAGGTCACAACCCCGTAGAAGGGGGAACGCCAGATGATACTAGGTTGGTTATTAAAACATCCTCTGATAAAGATTTTTTAAATTCAATGCGCAGTGCCCTTCATGAAGGTGGGCATGGCCTTTATATTCAAGGATTGCCGCGCAAAATTTGGCGATATCAACCCGTTGGCCAAGATTTAGGGGCGGCGATGCAAGAAAGCCAAGCGTTATTGGTTGAGATGATATTGGGGCGGACGCCTGAATTTTTTCAGTATTTATCGCCACGTGTCGAAGGGTTATTTCAACGTTTTGGTTATTCAGCTTTTACG
>CAYQRA010001190.1:0-1578 GCA_964419315.1 uncultured Saprospiraceae bacterium
AAAGGATTATGAGCAGTTTTTAAAAGATCGTTTTACCAATGCTGATTTGTACAGTTGGATGGTAGGGCGACTCTCTGAAGTTTACTTCCAAAGTTATCAATTGACCTTGGATATAGCCTTGATTACGCAAGCAGCTTTCAATAGTGAAATGAATCAGAATGCTCAATTTATCCAATTCAACTATTGGGATGATTTGCGCAAAGGTTTGTTGGCCGGAGAAGGTTTATCCTTAGCCTTAAATCAAATGGAAGCGGCTTACTTGACCAGCAAAGGCCGACTCTTGGAAATTGAAAAGACCATTTCCTTGCTCCAACTCGATCCACAAAAATTCATCGAATTTAAAACCGGACTCAATGGCGCAACAAAGGGGCAATTGGATTTTAAATTGAGCGAAGCTTTATTTGATTTTGATTTCCCGGGGCATTATTGTCGAAAGATCAAAAGCATTTCTATTTCGATACCAGCAGTAGTTGGCCCTTATCAAAACATCAATGCGATGCTGCGCCAAACTAGTAGTACCATAGTGTTAGAGCCGAATATAGATGCAGTCCAACATGCCAATGATCCAGTCAATTTTCCTACTGCGCCAGATGGAACCGTTCGCAGCAATTGGATTCCCAACCAGAAAATCGCTTTGTCAAAAGGCATAGATGATTCTGGTTTGTTTCAACTCAATTTTGAGGATGGCCTTTACCTACCATTTGAAGGAACGGGAGCGGTGAGTAGTTGGACTTTATCGATACCACCAGAGACCAATCATTTTGATTTTAATTCTATTTCGGATATCATAGTTAAGGTGAATTATACGGCCAAAGAAAGCCTTAGTCTTGGCGATCAGGTGCGCAGCTATTTGGTGGGACAGAGTGCGCCTTATCCTTATGGAGTTGCCAAACAAATGGTCTTACAACAAGCCTTTAGTGCTGCCTGGACACAAATGATGCAAAATCCAATTATTATTGATCCACCAGTGGCGCAGAAAACGAAGAAGAAAAAGAAGAAAAAACAAGCGAAAGTTTATGTAGTAGAATCCACTGATCCATCGATCACTCAGGAAATCCGATTTCCGCTGACCGATGCGATTATCCTACCCAACCTCAAGCAGGTGACTTTGCATTCTGCCTCCCTCTTTTTACAAACGAAGGATAATCTGTCGATCAATGATACCACCTTTTTGATTTTGCAAATGGGTGCTGATTCTAGTAATATTTTCTTCTTTGTTGAAAACAGCTTTGCTACGATTGATCTCAATGGAGCCTTCGTCGAGGAAGAAGTAACGATTCGATTTAATATCAATAATACGCCAGCCGAACTCCTCACCGATGATGGACAACAACTTGATCCTGAGCAACTGACGGGAATGACTTTTATTTTGAATTATACTTCGAATGTGTTTTAGATATGAAAATATCTGTCGTGCAGCTCCAAGCTGCGCGACAGATTACGCTTCTAAATTTTTCCTGAGAAAAGGTAAGGGCTATCTGGAAGGTCTATTGATACCGGATATCTTTTTTCTCCTAGAAAACACACTGCCCTTAAAAAATGTAAACCCGATTGTTCGCTATTACCTTCGGTAATAGG
>CAYQRA010001191.1:0-1574 GCA_964419315.1 uncultured Saprospiraceae bacterium
TCATTGGTCGACAACAAAAAATTAGATTTATAAAAATTCGGGATGACTCATGTTTGTTGTTTATGTAGAAATAAATTTTTATTCCATCACCAAAAGCTTATAAGCTTTGGCTCCTTGATTTTCTGTTTGCACTTGGATCAAATAAGTTCCCGGACTAGGTTGATGCAAATCTTTGATTAGATCCAATCGCATTTGCGGGGCACCAGTATAGGTTTTTAACAAACGACCATTAATATCATAAATAGAAACCAAGGTCGCAGTGGGCAGATCATCAATATGCAATAAGCCTCCCGTAGAAAGAAAATAGGGATTCGGAAAAATTTTGATGGGATCAAATGCTATTGGCTCCACCACATCGCTCAATAATTCTTCAAAACAATTATCAAAAAGGTTTTGTGCAATATCATCAGTCGCGAAAAAATCGGTAAGATCAGGGCAAGGATATTGTACGCTTGGAGTAAATACCACCCCAACCGTTATTTCGTTGATGGCTCCGGGCAATAGTTTAAAAGGTCCTGTGGCTTGTATCGTACGACGATCTCCAAATCCAAGATTGGTATTACACATACTCCATCCATTGACTTCATTGGGAGGAGTTGGAAAGGCATACTTAGTCGCGTCGGTACTTGTAGGGGAGTAGCCAGATCCTCCATTCGTAAATGGTGTTCCATCTCTCCAGGAGCCGGTCAAGTATCTATAATATTCTACTGCCTCTTGAGGGTCGATCATTGCATTATTAGGTTGGTAAGCTCCACCGTCATAATAAGTAAAGGAGGACATCTTTAAATCCACTCCAAATTCATTAACGGGCCCTCCTAGTAGGTCTATTCCTAAGACTGGAATATCCGTGCAATAAGTATTGACTAAACAATCGCTGCAATCATTATTCCCATCCAAGCCATCTGCATTATAGACATAAGCCAATCCTCGTTCGATATCACAACCCACATAATCATCGGTAAAACAACCCAAATCTGGATCTACCCAGATACCAATATGAGTGGAGTCTAAATCTTCTAATCCTCGGTTGATTAAACGATATTTATAGAAGGTCATATCATTGACCTCATCCATTGTGTTAAAGGCAAAGGAGGTAGAGTGAATCTCCATTTGTAGCGCATCTCCGTTAGAATTGGCATGAATTCCTCCAGCATCATTAAGGATAGAAAAGATCATTTGATCAGGTACACTAGGCGCATTTAAGTCACATCTTTTGATCCCTAAAATTGGATAATCTCCAAAATTGGGTTCGTAGACACCTGGTGTACCACCAACATCCCAGAATTCTCCTAAGCTATTAAATCCATTTCCTGATGGGGGCAATGGAAAACCATGAACTCCCTCAAAGAATGGATTGCCAGGAGCTGGCCAAGCTTTGATTTCATTTGGAATTTCGTCGGGATTTAATTCACTTCTACCTTCCGAAAGGGCTTTTGCCCAATTGGCTTTTAAGATATCTACACTAGGTTTGTTTACGACAAAAAATCGATCCCAATTGGCACAAATATCAGCACTTGTTTGTCCATCGGTAAGGGGCCCTGGCCAATAATCTGAATTACCACCTGCGGCGCCAT
>CAYQRA010001192.1:0-1570 GCA_964419315.1 uncultured Saprospiraceae bacterium
ATGCCCGACTACGAAAATTACGATCGTACACCCGGTTGGACCAAACCAGATCTTAATTTCAATATTTCATCTTCTTCCATATGGATTGGCAGTAATAATTTTCCAGGAATAAACTATCAGCCATGGCAAAGCAACCCAAATTATACTCGCCGTTTTTTCTATGAAAATAGATGGCCAAGTTCCAGTATTTATCCTTTGAATGGTCCACTAGGTGATGAGGATTATGAAGATCGGACAGATGTTATCAATACCTGGGTCTCTCCAACTGGTACCGTTAATTTAGGAAAGCCTTGGTCTATTTATGTATTGACGGGATTTGACGCCAATGAAGATGATCGACCATTTCAACAAGGTTTTGGAGGGGATGATGATTACCGTTTTATTGTTCGTAATAAATGGGTGCCAATGAGTCGAATGGCTCCTTATGGTGATTCAAAAGCAAATGTCCAATTGAGCAATGCGGGATATACGCATTCTCACGGAGGAAATAAATATCCCTATTATGTTACGATGCGTTCTTCCTATATCATTGACCCTATCGAAACATACTTAACTATTTTAAATCCAGATCATACACCAGGCTATACCTTTTGCGCAGGACAGCCTTTAAAGGTTAAAGTAAATTATAAAACCGGATACACGGGTGGTTACTTTCGCTGGGAAATTGATGTTAACGGCGATGACAATTGGGTATTATTAAGAAATTGGGCACCTGCTGTCATTGATGACTTTGCTCGAAATTCCAATACTCGATATCGGGCAAGAGCAATGTCTTCTTCCAATACCTACGGTGTTCCAGATTTTTATAATGGAACAAAATGTATTGCCTATAGTGCAGCGGGTGGACTTTTAGTGCAGCAAACTTTTGACAGTTTTACTTTTGAAAAAGTGGATGCTTGCCCAGGAACTCAAGGGGCGGCAAGGCTTACGAATATTATAGGTGCAAATGAAGGCTTGGATTATATCATCAATTTTTTCGACGGGGTAGCTATTGTGCAAAGAGATACCATTCTTAATTACAGTTCAATTGCTTTGCTTAATCAGAATATTACCTTCTCCAGTTTCCCTGGAAACTACCATATTCAAGTTTTAAATTTAATACCAGAATTAAGATGTGGAATTAAAAAACCTTTTACGATTAATGATTCTGTAATTCCTGAATTTGAGGCTTCAAAAACAGATCCTTTTTGTTTTGGAGAAAACGGGACAATTGTATTCCGCAACATTAAATTTAAAAATAATGTTGGGCCTTTTGAACATACCATTTCAGCAGAATCTAGCACCGCAGAAATATTTACAAAATCAATAAACAGTCTAAATGATTCTCTTAGCGTTCCTCCTGGCACCTACACATTGCAGATTGAGAATGCTGACGGTTGTAGTTATCAATTTCCGAATTCGATCACTCTAAATCCAAAAGCTGAATTATTGGCAAGCATTATCGCCCCACCAACTTACCAAAGTAATGGTGTAAGCTATAACGGCTATTGCCAAGAGGAAACCTTTGGCGTAACAGTCAACATTTTAGGTGGAGTAAAACCTTATAAAATAAATTTACAAAAAAACGGAG
>CAYQRA010001193.1:0-1560 GCA_964419315.1 uncultured Saprospiraceae bacterium
AACTGGTCGTGAGTCAGTTTGCTACCGGATTTTCCAATCTAACTTATTTGTTAGCCATAGAAGACAAAGAATATGTTTTGCGCAGGCCGCCTTTTGGCGCTACCAAGCGCGGACATGATATGGGGAGAGAATACAAAGTGCTGCATCATCTAAAAAAAGCATTTTCAAAAATTCCTGAAGTCTATGTTTATACCGAAGAAAAGGACATCATTGGTGCTCCCTTTTATTTGATGGAAAAAATGGAAGGCATTATTCTCAGTGCCAAAGAAGCTAAAAAAAGAAACATCGCTGCGGAAGCTTTTCCAACGATAGCAAACAGTTGGTTGGATACCTTTATTGAATTACATGCAGTAGATTATTCCTCCTGTGGTCTTGGTGATTTGGGGCGACCGGAAGGTTATGTAGAACGTCAAGTCAGCAATTGGGGAAAACAATATTTGAAGGTGGAGATAGAAAAGATTCCTGTGGCACAAAAGGTGATGGCATGGATGGAAGAGCATCAACCTAAAGCATATGATTTTAGTTTGATCCACAATGATTATAAGTACGATAATGTTGCTTTCGTCGACGAAGAATGGAAAGAAATTTCAGCGGTTTTGGATTGGGAAATGTGTACGCTCGGTGATCCGCTGATGGATTTAGGTACTTCTCTTGGTTATTGGTCGATGCATTCGGATGGAGATCTGATTCGTCAGGGAATTCCATCTCCGACAGTGATGCCCGGAAATCCCGGTCGTACGGAAATCGTAGAACTTTATGCTCAGAAAAGCGGACGTTCGATTAATAATTTAGTCTTTTATTATGTCTATGGTTTATTTAAAATTGCGGTAATCGCTCAGCAGATTTACTACCGGTATCACAAAGGTTTGACGACAGACGAACGCTTTGCTAAATTGAATATGGCGGTGCAGTTACTTTGTACCATGGCCTGGCAAGCGATTCAGAAAAAAAGAATTGATCGACTTTTTTAGAACAATTTTGATATTTAATTCATTGAATTTAAAGATTGTTGTAGGGCCTTCTGAAAATAATAATTAATGGCAAAAATTTTTCTCATTCGACATGCACAGGCTTCTTTTATGAAGGC
This sequence comes from uncultured Saprospiraceae bacterium, assembly GCA_964419315.1. Lineage (GTDB taxonomy): Bacteria > Bacteroidota > Bacteroidia > Chitinophagales > Saprospiraceae > CALLVY01. The sequence goes on from CAYQRA010001193.1 coordinate 1,088, forward strand.
CAATTACGATGAACTGTCTGATCATGGCCAAGAACAATCTGCTGCACTCGGTCAATATCTTGCTGCGAATGAGATCCATTTTGATAAAGTCTATACGGGTACTTTGGAACGCCAAAAACATACCTGCGAAATCGTTGGTCAATCTTATGCAAAGCAAAACAAATTTTTCCCAACACCCAATGTGCTTCCTTTTCTAAATGAACACCGTGGGCCCCAAGCATTAAAAAACTATATTCCTCAATTGCTAAAAGAGGATGCCAATGTGCAAAAATGGTTTATGGAATGGCAAGAAAACCCCAAGTTGAAAAGGAAAAATAATTTGTTGATTTTCCAATATTTTATGAAAGGTTGGGTGAATGGAAAATACCAAGCCAGCGATAGCGAAATTGAGTCTTGGCAAACATTTCGAAATCGAGTAAGTACGGGGTGGACGGAACTAATAAGCGCCACACAAAAAGGCGAATCCATTGCGG
>CAYQRA010001194.1:0-1557 GCA_964419315.1 uncultured Saprospiraceae bacterium
ATTGGTTGTCAATGACTTGTCAAGAAATCATTGAGGGCTTTTTTAAACAACTTCTATATAAAATGTTTAATTCTAAGGGGAAAGTCTATGAAACTAAAACTAGGAACCTATAGTCTGTTGCTTTTATTACTCTCCCTTCGGCTAAATGCTCAAAGTCAATATCAAATCGTTTTTGATCGAAACTTATCTCCAGTCATGGGAGCCGAAGTACTAACTACTGGGAATTTTATTTTTAGTCAAATAGAAAATGAATATTTGAAACCCAAGTTTGGTAAAGAAGATCGTATCCCCTCTAAAGCTTTGGGGATTACTTATCGGCTCGCTAAAAGCTTTTATATCGACAAAACCTTCCATGATTTTATTCGAATATTTCAACGCGAAGTATTTGGACATGGGGCAAGAGCCCGAGAATTTGGTTGGACGGAAAATTATTTTAGAATTAATTTCCCGCAAGGAGGTGGACGTACTTACTACGGAACTCGTGCCACCAATCGGATCTTTTCAGGTCAAGAGCGGTTGATGCGAAACATAGGCGGTATGGAATCCACCATGCTCTTAGCCAATACAATCAGAGATAAATGGTTCCAGTCTGGAAAAATTCAATTATCCGAAACCTATTTATTTGCACGTAGCTTTCTTAGTCTTTCCCTCGAAATCAATGCAAGTAGAGAGGATACCGATAGTGGCGCCAATCGCCTCGTCCGAAACATCAATAGCTATCACCAAGTCCCACTGAATGATAGTTCCTTTTCACTCTCCTATTTAAAAAAAAGAGCAAAAATCAACTTTTATAATCCACTGCCCTACTACACCGTTTTTCTATTATTGAAAAATTACATTTGGCAAGGTCAGAATAAAGCCACAAAACTTCCCATGATTCGGGTTGGAAAATTTAAATACCTTCCGATGTATCGCATGGGCGTGAGCCCACATGGAACAGAAATTTATATAGAAAATTTTCTAAAAACAGAGCGCTCTTTGAGTAAATTATACCTCCGCCTTGGAGATCGCACTTTTGGAAAACATTGGGGTTTAGGGGTTTCCCACAATTGGCTCATCGACCGTTCTTGGATTAGAATCAACGCCAGTGCCAATCTTTGGCAACAACCTGAAATGATCTTGGGTGGCTCTATTTTACAAACTAAAAAAGAAGGCCTCGGAGCTGCGGCCCAACTAGGTATTTTCATCAAATTATTCAAAGGAGAAAGACCAGCCAGCCTTTATGCCCAAATGCTCTACAAAAGTGCCGGCTATCTCGAAGGAGAAGCACTCCGTAAAGGATTCTTTCTTCGTGCCGGAGCAGTTTTGGATTTTCAGACAGAGTAGTGGTAATGTAGACTAAATTTTAATTCCCTTTTTAGCGGTTTTTATTAGTTTTGCAGCTCAAACAAAAGAGATATGATTTCAGTTGATAACATCGCCGTAGAATTTAGTGGACAAACGCTTTTTAAAGACGTTTCCTTTGTCATCAATCCAGAAGATAAAATTGCCTTGATGGGTAAAAATGGAGCAGGAAAATCCACCATGATGAAAATCTTGACCACTTATATTGAAGCT
>CAYQRA010001195.1:0-1556 GCA_964419315.1 uncultured Saprospiraceae bacterium
AAATGCCATAATAATCTGGATGGCTTTTGATCTCAATATCATAGAAGGGGAGTGAGCGTTGGAGTGCTTGAGCTTTGGCATCTGCTGCTTTGACCATGTCCTTGAGCGATGGCTTATAAGTAGCCATCGCTTTTTGCTCTGGGAAACGGGCATTGCCCCGGAGGCCACAATCGTAGGTTTTAATTTCCGCATAAGTCATTTCATAGATCTTCAAATTTTTTGCCTCTTCCTCTGTGACCACCTGGCCATCTGGCTTGGTACAAATATGCTCTGACATCCAAGGCTCATGGGAGATGATGACTTGTCGATCTTTAGAAATGGCCACATCGAGTTCGAGGGTTTTGACCATCGGATATTCTAGGGCTTTTAGAAAAGCAGGGATGGTATTTTCGGGAAGGAGTCCGCGGGCACCACGGTGCCCTTGCCAATCGATGGATTTGGATTGCATAGTTGTAGAGGTGTTTTTTTGATTTTGCTGGTTGGTATTTGGGCTACAAGCGAAGATAAGGAGGAAGAAGAAAAGGAAGTAGTGGCGCATTGCTTTTTTTTGGGAAGATAGGAAGGATTTTTTTTATTGGAAGAATTTTGTGGATTAAGGATTTATTAAGGTAGAGTTTTTGATTTATTGATGATTTCATCAGGGCCGGGATAAGTCACTCCATTCTAAAAAGAATAGCCCACCCCAAGTTGAATGTTTCTATTTTTCAAAATAGTAGATCCAATAGGATTGCCATTCACATCGGTTACGGTGAATTCTGAGATGATCTTTAGTCCATGATTATAGCGAACGCTCGCATACCAGTTTTTTACATAATACCGGACTACTCCCAATAATCCGAGGTCAGCAGGTTCTATAAAGGTGTTAAAATTTATTTGTTGGAAACTATTGAAAACTGTTGCCGAGGTTCTAAGTCCCCCATTAAGGCCAGCGCCGAGCCAAAGATTTTGGATTATTTTGAATTGAATATGAGGCAATACCCGAATATAATTGAAGCGAAACTTTTGAATACTTAGGATTCCCGCATTATAGCCTTCCATACTGTATTGAAGTTCAGGAATAAATGCCAACCGATCATTTAGTTTAAGTTTATAGCTAGCTGCAAAGTAATAGCCCCACCGGAAATTCACGTTATCATCAAAAGGAGATTTAATGACAGTGGTACTATAGTTGGCACCGCTATCAATACTGAAATCACCCTGTGCTTGGGATCCAAAAAAACAAAAAAGGAGTATGCCAATGGAGAAGAGTTTGGTTTTCATGCTTTAGGAGTAAAATGATTATAAAATAGACCAGATGTTGTTTCCTTTTTCCAAATATAGTATTTCTTCTCGTCTAAAACCTCAATACTTTCACTTCCCAATAAATAATACCGAATATTTACTATTTTGCAGGCATTGAATCGAGTGGAACGTTTTATTATCAAGAGGTTAGACCAAGTAAATGGAAATTACACCAAAAAAAGGATTTCAAGGATTAATTGAAAACTGGCAAAGTGATCTAGTCGCCGCGGTAAGTGTTGCACTCATAGCATTACCCCTTTCGATAGGAATCGCCC
>CAYQRA010001196.1:0-1556 GCA_964419315.1 uncultured Saprospiraceae bacterium
CACTTAAGCACCAAGGCTTTATTATTCCCGACACCAATCAATTTTTGATAGGCATACTTTTTTTGATTCTCCGGTGTGGTCGCCAGAATAGAGAAGGGAGATATATCATTGAGGTAGTGACCGAGTTGAACATAGAGCGGTTCATCCAAGCCCAATTCATTTCGCTTGGCTTCTACGGTCTCCACGTCCGAGCGTTGACCGAAAGTCAAGCGAGCTGGATCTACTGGAGCGAGATAAATGATGGAAGAAATAATAAGTACCACCAATACCAACACCAAGGTACCGTAAGCTAATTTTCGAAGAATGTATGCTAACAAATTTAGGATTTAAGGCATTTTTGATTTCTAGGAAAGAAAACCAATTCATGAGTTTTCCTTCTTCACAAAGCGTTTATTTAGTCATCGTTCGTTTGACCGCAGTCAGCCAACCTTTGTACAAACTATTACGTTCTTTATCGGCCATCTTCAACTCAAAAGTTGCATCTAATTGCCAATTGTTTTTGATGTCTTTCTTTTTCCAAAAGCCAACGGCCAAGCCAGCAAGATAAGCAGCGCCTAGAGCTGTTGTCTCAATAATTTTGGGTCTTTGTACCGTCGTTCCAAGGATATCAGATTGGAACTGCATCAATAAATTATTGGCACTCGCTCCGCCATCAACGCGCAAAGATTTTAATTTTACTTTAGAGTCTTTTTCCATCGCTCCTAAGACATCTTTGGTTTGGTAGGCAAGCGATTCTAAGGTGGCACGAATCAGATGCGACTTGGTCGTTCCTCTGGTAAGTCCATAGATGGCACCGCGAGCATACATATCCCAGTAAGGAGCACCCAATCCGGCGAATGCCGGAACGACATAAACGCCTTCTGTGGAAGGCACTTTCATGGCATAGAATTCAGAATCTGGCGATTCATCAATGATCTTCAAACCATCTCGTAACCATTGAATTGCAGCTCCTGCAATAAAAACAGAACCTTCCAAGGCATAGGTTACTTTCCCATCTAATCCCCAAGCAATCGTTGTCAATAATCCTCTTTTGGAATTCACCAAAGTACTTCCGGTGTTCATCAACATAAAACAACCCGTCCCATAAGTATTCTTAGCCATTCCTTCTGAGTAACAAGCCTGCCCAAAAAGTGCCGCCTGTTGATCTCCTGCAATTCCAGCAATGGGAATCGCTCCGCCAAATAATGATGCTTCTGTTTGACCATAAATACTACTCGAGTCTTTTACTTCTGGTAAAATCTCGTGTGGAATATTTAGTTTTGCCAACATCTTATCATCCCATTTCAACGTTCTTATATTAAAGAGCAAAGTTCGAGAGGCATTCGAATAATCCGTGATGTGGGTTTGTCCACCAGTGAGTTTCCAAACCAACCAACTATCTACCGTTCCAAAAAGGAGATCTCCTTGCTTAGCTCTTTTTCGGGCACCCGGTACTTTATCCAGCATCCACTTCACCTTCGTGCCGGAGAAATAAGCATCAATCACTAAACCGGTACTTTTCTTTACATAAGCGGTCATCCCATCCTTGGTCAACTTATCACATATCGAAGCGGTCC
>CAYQRA010001197.1:0-1555 GCA_964419315.1 uncultured Saprospiraceae bacterium
AAAGATGCCATTATAATTCCACCACCCAAGCCGCAGTGGTATTAAAAAGGTAACGCATCGCTACATCGCCGCAAACCAACAAAACCAAGACCGCTGTTAGCCAAGCCACAGAACGGCCTACTCTTTCGTTGATGGCATCAATGATTTTAATAATACTCCGAAGCCCTTTTTCCATTGGAAATTTTTGATTTGTAAAGTGCTTGGGCAAAATACGAAAAATGTGCTGATTGGAAAAACGGGAGTCGAATGACTCGGTTAATAGTAAAATGCCTTAGCAATGATTTTTACCTAATCGGCTTAAAAATCAAGCGAAGACAGCCTTCATCGGTGCGGGTTTTTAAGATCATTTCTTCTTTACTTAAGTGGGTGATTTTAAATGGATAAACGATTTCCTTGGTTTTCAGGTCGAGTACCCTTCCATGGATTTCCCAAGTGCCGGTAGGCTTTAATCGCTGAGGAGTTCCACTTCGATAAGTTCCGTCTTGGCGAAAATCCCATTGGCTTTTTTCACTTCCAGTAAGCTCCAAATCAACACCTTTCATTTCTTTATTCTTGAGGTGGATGCTTTCTAATTGCCAATGGTTTTCTATAAAGACTTTCTTTTGTATCGGAGAAAGCAATAGAGCGATGGTGCTGTATAAGAGTATTCCAAAAAAACTACAATATAAGTTGGGCACTTTTTTCAGTGTGAATTTTGATGGAATCATTTTGATAGGGATTTATATCGGAACAGTTGCTAACTGCTCCGATATTTTTTATTTTATTACAACTAAATCTTCTACGATCATCCATTTCCCTCCAGTTTTGACTAGAGAATAATAGGTGTAAAAAGTAGGTTTCCCTGCTTCGGTCAATTTGACTTTGGCCTTTGCCGTAGCGGCTTCGAAAAAATCTAGCCCGATGATTTCTACCTGTCGATTGCCTCCGCCGAATTTCTTACTTTCAATAAGGCTTAGGTAAGTGCTACGATCCAGTACTTTGACCAAATTTTCATTGGTGTCGTTCCAGACCACTCGGAAATCCTGATGTAGTACTTGCCCTTGCATTTTTACATCATTTTTATCGGCTCCTGCGGTAAACTGATAAATCACTTTAGCAATAGCATCGAAATCATTATAGACCGTCGAAGTGGCCAAAGCGAATAAACTTAAAAAAATCATGGTTATTTTCATGGTACTAAATATTGATGATTAAATAATTATTGACATATCAACTATTTTTATAAAAAAAGGATTTACTCTTTTTCCCATTGGTATAAAAAATGTTTGCGCATAATGGAATGGTGTTCAAAATCGTCGGAGACGGAATAGGCGAGGATCAACCAAAAGGAGTGATTCAGTTGATGGGGGAAATCATATTGATCGCCAGAGGAAAATGGAATTCGAAAACGAATAGCAGTATCTCCATTGCGTTCTTCTCCTGAGATGATTTTGATATTGCTGACACCGCCTAGACTTTCGTCTGTTGGGTGTTTTCCAAAGCTTGTTACAAATTGATCTTCGGCATAGACTTCGTCGGAGTCCTTGACCCGAAACTGAAGTAAATCTGCGCCTAC
>CAYQRA010001198.1:0-1544 GCA_964419315.1 uncultured Saprospiraceae bacterium
CGAACCGGTCTTGCTAGACGCAGTTGGCCCGCATAGACCCCATGTAAAAAAATAGTCTCCTATCTTTAAAAAGTTAATCGCATTTTTTCATCTTTAAATCAAAGAGACTATGACCAAAGATAGGAAAAAAATCAGTTTTAGCGGTCAGACCATTTGGGTCGGTCTGGACGTCCATAAACTTAGTTGGGCAGTCGCTATTTGTTCCGAAAATCGAGTATATCGTCCTTTTACCCTACGCCCTCCCAAAGTGGAAGACCTTGTTTATTATTTACAGCAAAACTTTCCAGATGCTGATTTTCTTTGTGCTTATGAAGCAGGATTTTCTGGTTTTGGACTTTGTGAAGCACTACTTGAATTCGACATAGAATGCTGGGTTATCCATGCGGCAGATATTCCTACTTCGGATAAAGATACCGAATTCAAAACCGATACTCGTGATGCTGCCAAGATAGCTCGGTCGCTTCGCTCAGGTGAATTGAATAGCATTTATCTACCAAACAAACAACTACAATGCGACAGGACTTTAGTTCGGGTTCGTCAACAAATTGGACGAGATGTTGTCAGGACCAAAAATAGAATTAAGTCTTTACTTTATTTCTATGGTGTTGAAATTCCAGAGGAATATCAATCTCGTTCTGCTCGTTGGTCTAGACCCTTTCAAGCTTGGCTATGGAATCTAGAATTACCTTTTCCCTCTGCCACCGAAGGGCTCCGCCTATTAATGAGCAGTTTTACCTACAATTTAGGACAAAAGCGGAATCTAGACTCCAGATTAAGACTACTCAGCAATCAAGAACGCTATCAAACTCAAGCTGATTTATTAGAAACGGTGCCAGGAATTGGTCGGCATACAGCTATAAAATTCCTTACTCAATTAGGTGATATTAGCCGATTTAGTTCCCTCAATTCGCTTTGCAATTATATTGGTCTAGTGCCTGCTTCTCATAACTCTGGAGAGACTGTCCGACAAGGTAGATTAACCTATCGTGGGCATACACAACTGAGGGTTATGCTTGTTGAAGCTGCTTGGACCGCCATTGGAGTGGACCCTGCTTTGGAACAAGTTTACAACCAACTTAAAAAACGAATGGTGGCTCAAAAAGCTATTATCCGCATCGCCAGAAAACTATTGGGTCGGATTCGATACGTTTTAATCCATCAAATCAAATATGAAAAAGGTATCATCCAATAAACCAAGTATTTCAAAAACTAGAACGGAAGAGCTTTGAATTGGCGGCCCTTGCTGCAATACTATTTTTGTATTGACTTCTACGCATAGTTTTGGCATCCGTTCTTTTTAAAACTAAAAGGGATTTTGCGGCCACTCTTTTGTGGACTGCTTATAGGAGGTTATCAAGTTTTTGACTTTTGGCTCTCCCGCTTATTTTTCCTTTTTTAATCCACCCACATTTTTTTGAAGGCGGTTTGAAAAAGAAAAAATAATGGCTAAGCTCGGAGGGGTAGTACTCTTTTTGCGTTTTTATTGAAATAACTCCTTTTTTTTGTCATTTTAACGACCTAACAATACCCTTTTTTTCATAGGA
>CAYQRA010001199.1:0-1542 GCA_964419315.1 uncultured Saprospiraceae bacterium
TCGGAGAATTCACAATTTGGGTAACGGTATAGTCTCCTGGAGTATTGTAAACATAGGACGGATTGAACTCCGTACTGGTTTCGCCAGTACCAAAATCCCAGAGGATGTTATCGGCATTTTGTCCGGTATATAAAAAGTCTACTGCAAAAGGTACGCATCCGGCATTATCGGGCAACACTTGTGCAATCGCCGTTACCGACTCTGATTCAAAGTCGATTTTAAATACCCCAACATCACAGCTTGTTGTTTGACTGGTTGCCCAGGCACCTGGAGTGGTTTCCAAAACATTATCAGAATAGGAACCGCAGGAACAGACTCCTTGATAAATGATTCCATTTTTATCAAACCGGCTGGTCCCTCCATCTACATGGTTGGCCTTTTGATAATAAGAGCCGAATATCAAATCTGTGGCTTCTGCATCCAATACCCCAATGTAAAAAGAATTTCCAGTTGTACTGAAGGCATCTGAGGTAACCGGTAAGCCTTCTGCAGCAAAATAACCCGAGAAGTATATTCTATTACAATTGTCTACTAAAAAAGCAACAGGCATGAAGTCTATATCATACAAGTTGATACTGTTTTGATCCGAACCAATGACGGTAGAATAAACCAAAGTGCTTAGATCATTGGAGAACCCGGAGATAAATTGCGTACTCTCCTTATTAAAAGAATAAGTGCCTGGTGTAACCGTCATCTCTCCCCGAGACAAACCAAAAATATGCACTTGTCCAAAATTATCCAGGTCAATAAAATAGCCTCTATCCTGTTTTGGAGTTCCCCAGAAAGTACTGCTTAATCGATCGGTACCATCCTCACTTAATTTTAGGACAAAAGCACTTTCCCCAACTCCTCCTGGCCAATTGGCCTGTACTCCCCCTGTTCCTACAGGAAAATTTCCACTTCCTGCATAACCAACTACAAAGACACTTCCATCATCATCTACTCTTAATCCAGTACAAAAATCGTCCTGACTACTTCCAAGAAAAGTAGCCCAATTTAAAACAGAAATATCGCTATTTAACTTCATGACTATTCCATCTTGATCACCACTTTTAGTACTTTGGAATGCATTCGGGCTTGTTGGAAAATCGGAAGACTGAGAGCCGGAGGCAATGTAAACATTACTTTCTTGATCCAACACAATTTCTCCTCTATACTCATCTCCAAATTCGAAGTTATTAAAGGACATATTTCGACCATCAAAAGAACTTCCTCCTATATAGGTAGACCCTAATAAAATGGATCCGTTCGCATTTAGTTTTGAAACAACAATATCAACATCTCCACCATAGTTTGCCTGAATGGGATTATTCGAAACCGGATAAGTACTAGAAGCGGTAGAACCATAGATAAATAACTGACCACTCACATCTGTAATTATACTCTGTGGATAATCTTCGTCATTTCCTCCCAAATAGGTGGCATAAACCAGATCTGATCCAAGCTTATTGTATTTGCTAATCACTATGTCGGTAAAACCTCCTATATAATTTACTGCAAATGCTCCGGGAGTGGTCGCATAGCCTTGAGAAAAAGAAATTC
>CAYQRA010001200.1:0-1536 GCA_964419315.1 uncultured Saprospiraceae bacterium
TCAAACAAGTGTTAGCCGATTTTGGAAAGGTAGATACCTTGATTAATAATGCCGGAATCACTCGTGATAATCTTATGCTAAGAATGACGGAAGAACATTGGGATCAAGTCATCGAAACCAATCTCAAATCTGTTTTTAATCTGACGAAACACATCATGCGTCCGATGTTGAAAAATAGATCTGGTTCCATCATCAATATGAGTTCTGTAGTCGGAGATTTTGGAAATGCAGGACAGGCAAATTATGCTGCTTCTAAAGCAGGGATTTTTGGTTTTACTAAGTCAATTGCGAAAGAAGTGGGTTCTCGTAGCATTCGCTGCAATGCGATTGCGCCAGGATTTATCGCTACCGAAATGACCGATGAATTGGATGAAAAAGTCAGAGATGCATTTCTAGCAAGTATCCCATTGAAGCGCTGGGGAAAACCCGAAGAAGTAGCGGATGCCTGTTTGTTTTTAGCTTCTGATTTGTCCAAATATATTTCTGGGCAGACGATTAGTGTTTGTGGTGCTTTGAATTGTTAGGAGGACTAGAGGATTGGTTTTTTTTCTTTGGAAAAAGGGAGAATCAAGAAGGAATTGTAAATAATAACATTTTCTATATGAGCTTTGTAAAACGAATTTGGGTAGTTTTTTGCTTGGTTTTTTTCTGTACCAATTTTTCTTCTGCCACGCATCTTGTGGGTGGGAATATGAGTTACGAGGTGGTAGAGGTTAATAATGGATCAAGTCGTATTCTGGTTACTTTTCATCTTGTATTGGAGGAGGAATCAGGAGGTGCGGAATTAGAGCCATCTTATGTTATCGGGATTTATGATAAGGACAATTTGTATGACATGGATTTTCGGGTGGATATTCAGGATACGATTGAAATTAGCAACGGAAACAATTCTCCCCTTTTCTATGATTTTGAATTAAACTACGTTAAAGGAGTTTATCAAGGCTATGTAACACTTCCGCACAATGAGGCTCCCTTTAAATTGGCCTACCAAAGGTGCTGTAGACTGGAAGAGGATTATGAAAATACCTTTGAGAATCAATTTGATGATAAGGGCTTTGTACAGCAATTGGATATCACGAAAGAAGGTTTATTAACGCTGTTAAAAAGCCCTACTATTAACTTAGATGCTGACCGATTAATGATTTTGAATGAAAATGATTCTAAGCGTTTTATCCTCCAGAATTATGATCCCAATACCGATTATAACCTTTACCCGTTTTACTCCTATAAAGCAGGAGGTTTAGCAGGTTCTTCTCCTGATCATCCAGGGAGTTTTGATTCGTGTGAGGATGGCGTTATACCTAGTATACGAAATTGTCTTCCTCCTTATGATCAGGTTCCTTACAACACTGGCTATGAGGTCTCTAATCAATTTGGCTGGGGGAGTTCCTTGATCCAACAAGCTAGTGACTCCGTTTATACCTTGGAAGGAGTACCAGACAAGGAAGGTTTTTTTCTTTATTCCTTAAAAGTAGATCAGTTTAATTCCAATGGCGATCTTTTAAATTCTGGCTATTATGATTTTGTTTTTGAAGT
>CAYQRA010001201.1:0-1534 GCA_964419315.1 uncultured Saprospiraceae bacterium
CATCCAAATAATTGAGTTCTTCGATGATGTATTTTCTAATCGTTCCTTCTGCGGCTCCTCGAAACAATACCCCATGCGGGAGTACGACGGCCATTTGTCCATTATCGGCCAAGTGGTAGAGCATGTGTTGTACAAAGGCAAAATCGGCTTTGGTTTTAGGGGCTAATTTGCCATACTGACTAAAGCGATCATCGGAGAGCATTAAGGCAGAGGCATTCCAGTTGGAAGAAAAAGGCGGATTGGCTACCACGGCTTCAAAGCGTTGATCTTGGTGTTGGGGATTTTCTAAGGTGTCGGCTTGTTTGATGTCAAATTTGCGGTAGTGTACATCGTGTAGGATCATATTCATCCTTGCGAGGTTGTAGGTGGTGGGGTTGCGTTCCTGCCCATAAAAAGCGGAGACCTCTTTGACTTCCTTGGCGACTCGCAGTAGTAAGGAACCCGATCCGCAAGTGGGATCATATACAGACTTAAGTCTTTGCTTTCCGGTGGTCACCAGTTTTGCCAAGATCATAGAAACTTCTTGCGGGGTATAAAATTCCCCAGCCTTTTTACCTGCGCCACTGGCAAATTCTCCAATCAAATATTCGTAGGCATCGCCCAATATATCCATTTCGGTATTGTCCAATTGGAAGTCAATCTCATTGAGGTGACCCAATACTTTGGAGATGGTTTGATTTTTATCTTTTTCGGTTTTGCCTAGCTTGGTACTGGTCAAGTCGAGGTCTTCAAAGAGATTGTCAAAATCATCTTCGCTTTCGGTACCCATCGTACTTTGTTCGATATTCCGTAGAATATTGGCGAGGTCTTCTAAAATAAAAGCACTGGTATTAGGGCTTTCATTTTCATAGTCTGGTTTTTCTTCCAATACCACATCTATATTATTGGCACTTCCTCTCTTCGCCAATGCACTGAATAACTCTGAAGGCTTTAAGAAGTAGCCCAATTGCTCAATAGCGGCTTCTTTGATGGCAGCTAAGTATTCTTTCCCCTCTGCACTACTTTCGTCGATCTGGTCATAGGTAAAGCCATCTTCTGCCAATTCTTTATTGGCGTAGGCATTTATTTTTTCCGATAAGTATTTATAGAAAATGAAGCCCAGGATATAATTGCGGTATTCGTCCGCATTCATCCTACTTCTGAGCGCATCCGCGATGTTCCAAAGTTTCTTTTGGAGTTGTTTTCTTTGTTCTTCTGACATCTGTGTTTATTTCTTTTTAGAATAGGGGCTACCTTCCAGATAGCCCCTATTTTACGTCTTATTTTTACGGTATTTTTTGGACGCTGATTTTCTTGGCAATGTAGGGCCTATCTGGAAGGTAGACCCTAAATGGTTACGTTTTATTTTAAATGCTATTTCTTTTTTCTCAAAACTTTAATTTTTTTAATCTCCTCAATCGAAAGCCCCGAAATTTCGCTAATGTCTTTCATGATTATTCGTTTCGCCTTTAATCGTTTTGCCTAGTCAATATAATACTAGGAGTGGGGGTGAAGATAGGGAAAATTAATGTTTTTTAGTATCTATATTATTTTC
>CAYQRA010001202.1:0-1529 GCA_964419315.1 uncultured Saprospiraceae bacterium
GTTTTCAAAAAGAAGACATCATCATTCAATCTTTGAAAAGAGATGAATATTGGGACAATGATGGGATTGCGATTGTCCTCGATCCGCTAAATACCAGAACCAATGGATTTCTATTTGGGATCACCGCGGCGGGGCAACAATGGGATGCTTTGCGATCTTCGGAAGACATCAATAGCGATTGGAGCAATAAATGGTATAGTGAAGTCCATGTGGAAGAAGAGTTTTGGTCGATGGAAATGGCGATCCCCTTTAGGATTCTTCGTTTTAGTCCAGAAGAAAAAGAATGGGGGATGAATTTTGTGCGGAATCACATCAATGAAAATGAATACCATAATTGGACCGCGGTACCAGAATCTTTTTGGCCTCCTGATGTGGCCTTTGCGGGCGCCTTGGTATTTGATAAAGCCCCTATTCCTAAAAAAGGCAATTTCAATCTTATTCCTTTTGTTACCGGATCTATCAATAAATTGGCGGGAGAAGAAGTGAAACTTTCGGCTTCTGCCGGATTGAATGCACGGGCTTCTATCAGCCCCACCCTTAATCTCGATTTAACTTTTAATCCTGATTTTTCTCAAATCGAAGTGGATGAATTAGTGACCAACCTTACCCGATTTAATATTTTTCTTCCTGAAAAGCGCACCTTCTTTTTGGAAAATGGAGATTTGTTTGCGGATTTTGGCTATTCCGGCGTCCGCCCCTTTTTTTCAAGGAGGATTGGATTGGATAATAATCGAAATGCGGTGCCAATTTTATACGGAGCTAGATTGACTGGCAATGTTAATAAGACGACTCGCATGGGATTGATGAACATCCATTCTTTGGATAGTGAAAATTCTTTTGGACAAAACCAAAGTGCGGTGAGTTTTCAGAAAAATTTTGGCCGTTCCTTTGTCAGAGGATTGTTTTTGAACAGACAAGCTTTTGATAAAAGTGAAATAGTCAATAATGACTTTGGTAGAAATACAAGTCTTGATGCCGGCTATGTCAGTAATGATGGAAAAATAAGTGCTTGGGCTAGTATGCATCACTCTTTTAAACCTGAAACAAGTGGTAAAACAGGCTTTTATAATTATGGCGTGGCCTATACCGATCCAGCTTGGGAAATAGTAGTCGCCAGTGCTACCGTGCAAGAAAACTATTTTGCGGATATGGGTTTTGTGCAAAGAACGGAAAACTATGATGCCGAGCGAGACACGAGCATTCGAGTAGGATTCAATGATAATATCGCCAGTTTCATCTACAGAATCAGACCCAAAAAAGGTAAAATCACTAGGCATAATATCGGTCTAACCAATGTCTTTTATACCAATTCCAATTGGAGTTTTAACGAGCTGTTCAATGAATTCAATTACTCCGTAGCTTTTCGGAATACCGCTGAATTTGAAGTGAGCACCACCCGCAATGAAATTGAATTATTATTTCCATTTAGCTTTGTGTCAGACGGCCAAGCGCTTCCCGCAAAAAGGTATACCTTCACCAATGTAGCGGCTTCCTATTCTTCCGATCAGCGTAAATTGATCAACTTTGGA
>CAYQRA010001203.1:0-1520 GCA_964419315.1 uncultured Saprospiraceae bacterium
AGCTCCGAAAGCCAAGTCTTTTGGAAAGCCTATAAAGTAACTGGCGCCCATGAAGGATACATTACAGTAAAAGACGGTAGCCTTGACATCAATGATGGAGTACTGACAGGAGGTACTTTTACTATTGATATGACTTCTATCAACTGTACCGATCTGACGGGAGAATACAAAGGAAAATTAGAGGGGCATCTTCATTCTCCAGACTTTTTTGCGACTTCAGAATTCCCTACGGCTCAACTTCAAATCACTAAAGTCAGTCCTAAAGGAACACCTGGAGATTATAAAGTAACTGGAGATTTAAGCATCAAAGGAATCACGAAGGAGATAAAATTCTATGCAAATATTGCGGAGGAGGGTGACAAAGTCATCGCTACAGCTGATCTAAAAGTGGATCGTACGGACTTCAACGTTCGTTATGGCTCTGGTAGCTTTTTTGAAAACCTTGGAGACAAGACGGTTTATGATGAATTTGATCTAGGCGTTAAGCTTGTAGCTACAAAATAACCGACTCCACATTATTATAACAAAATGGAATCAGAGAAGAACTTTTACGAAGAGTTCTTCTCTTTTTTTTATGGCTTCCGTTAAAATAAAATCCTCCAGATAATTCTAGCTTAAACGCATTACTTCTAGGGAAAAACCACTGTCTAGTACCACAAAATCTTAGCCCCAAAACCAACTAAAAAGATTAACCAAAACAATTTTTTTACAGATAATCTTCTCTTTTCTTTGGCAATTCCCTTTTCTTTCTCCATATTAGAGCAACGATTTAGAGAGATTGTTATTTTTTGCTCTAATAGAAACCCACCTCATTATTTTCCAAAAGACCTCGTAAAACAACTTTACAGATAAACTTTTAGTTATTCTGATATTGGATTGATCCAATGTTGGACTATCAAAGATTACACACAGTTTTCGATAACTCCCCCTAATTCTGAAGGGAATTAATATTTGTTGCATTTATGACGAACGCATCACAAATAAACAGGGGGAGTTTTTTCGAAATTTTATTAGAACTCTATTCGACCTCTTCCATTTTCTGTTTTCTTCCAAAGGGCAAATAAGGCCTTATGATCAATCGAAGAGATTGATCGTAAGTCAAATAATTCCAAACCCAATTGATAAAAACGAAGAGTTTATTTTTTACGCCAATCAAGGCAAAAAGGTGAACCACTAACCATACGACCCAAGCAAAAAATCCTTGAAATTTCACTCGTTTCAAATCTACTACCGCTCGGTTCCTTCCGATCGTAGCCATAGACCCCAAATCATTATAGGCGAATGCTTTGGGTTCTGCAAAATTCTTTTTGAAATTTTTAGCTAGGTTTTCTGCCTGTTGAATAGCGACTTGCGCCACTTGTGGATGTCCTTTCGAAAAATCACCTTCCTCCATATAGGCCAAATCTCCGACCGCATAAACCCGAGAAAAACCTTCCACTTGATTGAAGGAATTGACTTTTATTCTTTGACCATAAGTAATCACTCCTTCTGGCATTCCTTCTATCCTATTGGCCCGGATA
>CAYQRA010001204.1:0-1520 GCA_964419315.1 uncultured Saprospiraceae bacterium
CTTCTCCATGCTCTTTGGCGGTGCTCAATTCCAGATTGATCAAACCCGTACTTGGATTGGGAAATACCGTATAAAAAGCTGCCCCTGTTGGACTATCTAAGGGTTTTTCGATTTCCCCGAAAGAGTAGTGATGTCCAGTATTGGGTTTTGCTTTAAGTACCCCACAATTTGAACATCTCCACTCAATTGCTACATTTCCACTAAAGTTCCAATTCAAGGGATCATCCTTGTGAATTAAAGAGGGTTTGCTCTTATAGCCAATGACTACCACGGCACAAGTATCACTATCTGGATTACAATCATGAATACATTTAAGCTTCTTCAAAAAGGCAGAAACCAAATCGTCTAAAGCTAAATCCGAGGTAGCAAATTTAGCTTTTGGGCGACTAGCAGGAGAATCGGATCCTCCCACTTTTTCAACAAGGTTTTTAGGTCCTTGACCACATTTCATTTCAGAGACGGAGGTTGGAAGAAGAAAATCCTCTTCCTGCGCCATCATAAAAGAACCACAGCAAAAATAAATCAACAGAAAAAAAGTAAATCGTTTCATAAAACAACTGATTTTATGGCTATTTCAACCAAAATGAATTGGCTAAAAATAGCAGGTAATAGGATAAAGAAATCAGTTAAGGCCTTTGCTGTTTCTAATTATTTCGATGTAAAACTAAGGAAGTGAGAAGCATTTTCTTATTACACTTTAGAGGGAAAAGACCAATAAAAACCCACTCCCCAGAAGATGAAATTTATTGCTAATCCATTTTGATCAAAAAACCTGGTGTCCTAAAGAGTGGATAATAGAGGGTCAATTATAAGATGTTTTTATCGACAATCAGGATCTCAAATTTATTGGCCAGTTGCTGCCCCCCCGACCCCGTAGAAGGGCAAAGATAGCCAACGACAAAAATTTGGCAATGCACATTTTGCTCTGGTAAATCAATGCCTCCATTCATTCCTTGACCATGAATGACATAAGCGGTTGGAAAATTAGAATCAGAATAATCTAGGTTTCCAATGACCAAATTACCATTCGTCAAATTGGCTACCTGATCAAAACGAAAGCAAATCTGACCTTGTCCATTTTCATAGGCTCTTAGACCCGGTTGTGCACAAGCACTGGTATTAAAAGTTACGTTAGGGGCATTGAAGGGATCTTCAAAGAAACGCTGTAATCTTGGTACGTCTGGAAAGCCGGGATATTCTGCACTGTCACGTAATAATTGGTGAACTTGTGTGGCTATCGAAAAGGCATTGGTGTCTGTCAGTTCAAATTTTGTCGCTTGATTGCTTTGGGAGTACAAAACAGTATTCACCATCAAAAAAAAGACAAGGAAGGAGCTAAAGGTTTGCTTGTTCATGTTTTTTTTTTTTTTACTTAATGGAAAAATATCCTTAGAGCATGTTTAAAAATTGTGTGGATTTGAAAATCAATAGTTTAGCCCTGCCTTCCGGCAAAGTCTGGCCAGCCGGACAGGCTAAATGAGTTCATTATTTCGAAGTCAGGCCTGTTCTGTACTTGCTAC
>CAYQRA010001205.1:0-1519 GCA_964419315.1 uncultured Saprospiraceae bacterium
GGTGTAACTTTACTCATGTTAAAATGGGTTGGTTTTTGAAAATGTTAGGTAATAAAAATCACTGCTTGCTGGATCGGGGGATTTCCGTTCGGCAGAGCATCGATAAGAATTATTTTATTTTCAGGCATAGTATGTCTTAGCTGGTGAAGTGCATTATACACTTCCAGCAGAATGATTTTATTGGTGAAATTTTAAATAAGAGTATTGAAAATAAGCAGCAGATTATACCTGGCGTATTTTGTTTACTCTTCTTAGGAATCCGAAAAGAGATGCTCTTTTTCTGATATTCCTATTTAGGGGTGTTTAGGAGTATGAATGATCATACTTCGAATTGCTTGGGATACTTTGGATTGGTATAGAAAGGTTATGAGTGGCCAATGAAAAAGCGTTTTTTAGAGTGAAAATATATTTCATCTATTGCTTTTGGCATGTCATCAAAGGAGGCAAGAAGAAGTCCGGAAGGGCTAAAATAACCCCCCTCATTTGTTGTGAAAGCCTTTGTTTTAAGGCTTTGCGCATTTGCAGGGGGTATCTGCAACATCTTTAT
This sequence comes from uncultured Saprospiraceae bacterium, assembly GCA_964419315.1. GTDB lineage: Bacteria > Bacteroidota > Bacteroidia > Chitinophagales > Saprospiraceae > CALLVY01. Next base: position 548 of record CAYQRA010001205.1, read on the forward strand.
AGGGAGGAATAACTGGAAATGGGGCTTATGGGAAAGTTAGGTTATTTTTTTCTGAAAAGATATTTGCAACATTAAAGGCCAAAAAGGAAAAAACGGGATTAAACCTCTTTGTGTAAAACTGATTTGGGCGTTACCCCAAACTCTTTTTTAAAGGATTGAGAAAAATAATCAGGATTGCGGTAGCCCACCATCTGAGCAATTTGAGATACATTTCCTGCTTTTTGTTCGAGGAAAAAACGTGCTTTTTGCAGGCGGATATTTTTGATGAAATTGCTAGGGGTTTTGCCAGATAAGGCTTTTATTTTTCTATAGAGCTGGGTACGGTCCATGTTGATCGCCTGACCCAATTCATTGACGCCGAAGTTTTCATTTGATAATTGGGCTTCAATGATTTCCATGAGATTTTGGACAAACAATTCATCTTGGGAGGAAATAGCCATTTCTTTAGGGACGATCTGTACGGATTCGGCAAAAAGAACGCGCAATTTTCTTCTTTGTGCAATTAGATTATGGATTCTACTTTTTAAAATTTGAGGCTCAAAAGGTTTAGTGATGTAATCATCGGCGCTGTATTCTAAGCCTTTTAAAATATCTTTTTCCGCAGATTTGGCCGTCAATAATACCACGGGAATGTGGCTGGTCAATACTTCTTCTTTGATGGTTTTGCATAAGGTATAACCATCATTGCCGGTACCGGGCATCATGATGTCACTTAAGATCAAATCGGGGAGTTCTTCTTTCGCCAATTGAAATCCTGTTTTACCATTGACTGCTTCCAATACTTCAAATTCTTCATTAAGGTATCCGACTATGAAATTACGCATATCTTCATTGTCTTCAATGACGAGGATTTTATTGGCATTGAGTTGATCTTTTACGACTTCTTCCGATGTAGGGACAAAAAGAGCATTGGCATGAATGTCTTCTTCTAAGGGTAAATCTCTTCTGCTGATGAGTGCCTCTTTGGGTTTT
>CAYQRA010001206.1:0-1517 GCA_964419315.1 uncultured Saprospiraceae bacterium
GGACCAGGGTGATGGCTCCGTCCATAAATTCATCGGAATAATAAGGGTCAGGCCGGCAGGAACATTCCCCATATCCTTTTACTCCTTTTTGATCTTCCCAGACGATGATTAAGGCTTCTCGAGATTTGCGGATACCAATTCCTGATTTGAAGGAAGTTTTTTGTGGTAGATTCAATTGAACTAGATGGAGGGCTTTGAGGGATACGATTTGTTCGAATAATTCTTTTTTAGAATGCATAAGTTTTTTTCGATTACTTTTTGATCTTGGAGTTAAAATACAAATTTTATTAACAAGAACAGATTAGCTTGAGAATTCCTTATATTTTGATCAGGTTTTCATCTTCAAACAATCGATTAGAACAACTTCTAAAAGTCTCCCCATAAAAAAAATCCAACTCCAAAAAATAGTTTGAAGTTGGATTTCTTGAGATATCCAGATGGTTGGATTAACCTTAATTCTGTTTATAATATCGGACCCAATCAACTTTCATACTAGTGCCATCTATGGCATCGGTCACTTCGCCTGCAAACTCAAAAATGGCTAGGCTGAGCCAGATGTGTAGTTCTGTGTTACAACGGGTATTGGGCATGGTGCGAATGAGTTTATTATCAAAATAATATTTTATATGGTTCGGTGACCAATCGACTCCATAGACATGAAAATCTTCTGAATGATCATGATTCGCTTTTACATCATATGCTCCCAGTGCTACCCAATTGCCATCTACTAAGGCTTCAATTTTGTATTCAGAAAGTAGCCCATTCCATCGATCGGAACTTTGCCATCCATTGACAAATTGGATATGACCAATTTCTTTTTCAGTAGGCCAACTAAATTCCAACCATTTTTCTCCTTCTGGTTGGGAGACCCAACTAGAACTGAGATTTCTATCTGCAACGGATTCAACTTCAAAATCATTGTTTAAGACGCCACTGGCCGTCATGGCTACCGAATTATCTAGTACGAGATTTTTTAAACCCGGCACTTCATTATCGGCATTGCGGTTTAATAAATCAGTTGGATAACAACCTCCACTAGGTTCATAAATTCGAAACTCTCTAATGTGAAAATGACTTGGATGGTTGGAAGAGAATCGGATTCGATTGGTTTTGATGGCATTCTCAAAGGTATGTGCAAAAGCAGGAGATGCTCCTACTCCTAATCCAAATTGGTCACTATCGGACGAACCATTTTGCCAATGGTGTCGATTGGTATTTACCTCATTTGGATAATGACCTTCATTGATATCTATTTCGCAATATTGGTCACTGGTCGTTTGGCCTGTCGGGAATAGCCAAAAAGAGTTATTGGTTCCACTCGCCGCCGCATATTTGTATTTCGCTTCATAATAGCCGTAACTAAAGGTTTCATTGGTCCATATATTTCCACAAGTCCATGCTTGACCTCCCCGCATTTCTTTGATCGCTTTCAGCTCTAGAATCCCATTATTGACGACCGCATTTTCTCGCCATCTGCTACAAAGGATATGACCACTAGGTCCATTTTGAGAAGTCCA
>CAYQRA010001207.1:0-1511 GCA_964419315.1 uncultured Saprospiraceae bacterium
TCTATTTCCGCAAAGAAGGATCCAGTTGATAGGCTTTATTCATAAACTGTTGAGCCTTAGCATTGTCTCCTTTTTCTTTATAGACACTCCCTAGATAGTAATGCAAGATGGCATTATTGGAATCGTATTGTAAGCCTTTGGAGTATTGAGCGATCGCATCATCAAAACGTTTTTGGATCGCATAGACGGAACCCAAATTTCGGTAAGCATCGAGAAAGCGAGGATCGTATTGCAGCGCTTTTTTATAAACTTCTTCTGCTTTCGCTAAATTATTTTGCTGAAAATAAATAATCCCCATATTGCTATAAACCGTTGCCTTTCCTGGATTGTGTTTTAGGGATTCGGCATAAGAGGCCAAGGCCTTATTGACATCTCCTTTTCTAAACCAATTGAGTCCCAGTTCGCCATGCGCATCTGCGTAACTTGGGTATATTCTGATGGCTTGTTCAAATCCATCTTTGGCCACATCAAAGAGTCTTCCTTTTTCTTGAGGATTATTTTCTTTTAAAGCCAGTTTGACCGTTTCTAAAGCTTGGTGATAATTGAGTTTTGCACTATTGGGCGAATTGGGAAGGTCGGTCGTATACAAGGTGTAACTATTTTTCCAAGCAGGATTTCGAGCCATGGTTCGGGCCCCATAGAGCAAAGCCATTCCCGCCAAAATCGCTAATGGAAGCGACCATAGCTGCCACATCCCCGCTAAACTCGGCGGTGTTTTTTGACTCAAGTCTATTTTCAAGACCTGAAACAAAAGCGTTGCCAACACAATAGCAAAACCTAAACTCGGGACATATAAAAATCGCTCGGCATAAGCAGCACCGATCGTAATGATCACATTGGAATAAATACTAAAAGTAATTCCATAGAAAAGAATACCATAAACCAAGGGAGTCTTCTTTTGAAAATTCAACACCGCATAAACCAGCATTGCCCCATGCACCAACAAAGATAAAATCACTCGCCAATCCGCCAAAGAAGTCACGGGAATAGCATTGAACCCATAATCCGAACAAAGGGTAATCGGCAATAATAAAGTCATCAGGTATTTACCCAAAAACAAAAAAGCCGTAGCCATATAAGCCATCGAATCTGGAGCATCGTATAATACATTGTCCAGTGGCGATCCCTTGCCCGCCCCAGCACCTACATCGCCCAAAATCTGTGCTCGTACATAAAGATAGATCACAGCAGGAATGGCCATTAGTGCGGTAGTGGTTAATATCTTTTTGAGATTCGCGGAAGGATGGAAAAAATAAATGGTCAGCGGAAAAACAGCTAAAAAAGTAATGACCCCTTCTTTAGAAAATAGGGCGACACCATAACTCAATACTCCGGCAATGAGCCATTTGAGGTCTTCTTTTTTCAAATAATTCCACAAGAAATTTAAGGCGAGTATACTAAAAAGGAAAGCGAGAATTTCATCCCGACTTTTGATATTCGCTACCACCTCTACATGTGTCGGATGCACCAGAAATAAAAGGCTCACCGCAAAGGGGAGCAGGATAGAATAG
>CAYQRA010001208.1:0-1509 GCA_964419315.1 uncultured Saprospiraceae bacterium
CGTATCTTCTTCTTTGGGGCTTTTCCAATTGGGTATTCCAGGAATAAATCTATGGTAAAGACTTAAAGCTGTTTTTATGATTGAAGCCATTCCGGCAGCAGAAAAGGTATGTCCCAAATGAGCCTTACTACTTCCTACGGCACAAGTACTTTGTTCTTTTTTCTTGCGATAGACTCTACTCAAACCTTGGATTTCAACCGCATCCTCTGAAGCGATTCCAGAAGCAGAAACTTCCAGAAAACCAATTTCATTAGGACTCAATCCTTGTCTTTCCAAAACTGTAGTAGCCGCCTTAGCGACTGCCTCAGAACTGGCCTGACCTCTCAAGGAAGTGGCTTGTACTTGTACGATGGCCAAATCATCGATATGGGCATAAACCCGCTCTTGATCAGTCATTTCCTCGGAGCGTTTTAAGACAATTGCTCCAGCTCCTTCCCCAGCAACCCAACCATTGGAAGTATTGTTCCAACTCAAGGATTCTTTTCCATTATTCAAAGGTGCCAAAACCTGACGACTCAAAACACTTTCCAAACTGCCTGTCAAATCAATCGCTCCCAAAACTACCGCATCCACTTCCTTGGTAGCCAGTAAATTTTTAGCGATTTCTAAACCTTTAAAAACAGCATTTTCATTGGAAGATATCGTAAAAGCTGGTCCGGTAAAGTCCATCAAAGAAGAAATCCTGCTGGAGATTATATTGCCGATAAACCCAGTATGTTCGCTTGGGGAGTGATCTTCGAAAGCAGGAAAAATAGCATCTTTTAAAACTTTCGTCAAGGCTGTTTTTTTACCTTCGCTGATATTCATACCTGCATCCTCCAAAGCCTGATTGACTTGCCAGGACAAATCCCATCTACCCATTCGATGGTGAATTTCCAGCTCTGATTCCATCGCGGTGATCACAGCTACATTGGCGCCTTTTCCTTCTAAGGCATCCATCCCAGCATCCTTTAATGCCTCGTTGGCTACTTTGAGCATCAGGGTTTGTTGCAAGGTCAATCGCTCTGCTTCCTTGGGTTGTATTTTAAATCGAAGCAATTGCAAATCGAATTTTTCCAACCAAGCTCCACGGATGTTTTGAAGATCAGGAATCACTCCTTGTTCAGACAAAGTTTCCATTCCTTTCCAACGCCTTTTCGGCAAGGGCTTGAATAATTGCTCTCCTTTAAAAAGAGTCAGATAAAAATCTTCTAGATTATCACAAGATCCAAAATGCACATCCATGCCTGTGATGGCCATAGATTGATTTTTTATCGCAATGGGCTTAATGGTCTTTTTCCTTTCTTTTTTGTATTCCGACAAAACTAGATGAGCATTGGTTCCACCAAAGCCAAAAGCATTTATTCCGGCATGGGCCAATTTCCCTTTCTTTTCCCAAGCTTGATTTTTGATGACCATTTGATCTCCACTAATCGTTCCAGAATCTGATTTTAATGGATCATCGATATTGATACTTGCGGGAATCATTTGGTGCTGCATGGAGAGGATGACTTTAATCATTCCTGCCAT
>CAYQRA010001209.1:0-1508 GCA_964419315.1 uncultured Saprospiraceae bacterium
CTTCTTTAAATTATATCTTTTCTTTCACTTTCTTGTTTATATTTTTAATGTACGAAGCTCTTAGAATTAATTATCTTTGCACCGCATTATTAGTGCTGTTGAAAAAATAAACGCCTCTTTTAACCAGTGCACATCATTCATTTGTAAACCAAACCACCTATATTCTTATGAAGTTTTTCATCGATACCGCCAATTTGGATCAAATCAAAGAAGCCAAAGACTTGGGTATACTCGACGGAGTAACCACCAATCCTTCCCTCATGGCTAAAGAAGGCATTACTGGAGAAGAAAATGTAATCAATCATTATAAAGCCATCTGTGAAATTGTATCTGGTGACGTTAGTGCGGAAGTTATTTCTACTGACTTTGCAGGGATGATTGCGGAAGGTCAAAAATTAGCAGCCATTGCACCAAACATTGTGGTAAAAGTACCGATGATCAAAGATGGAGTCAAAGCTATTCGTTGGTTTACAGATAATGGTATTCGTACCAATTGTACTTTGGTTTTTTCTGCTGGACAAGCGCTATTGGCGGCGAAAGCAGGAGCGACTTACCTTTCGCCTTTTGTCGGTCGAGTGGATGATACCAACTGGGAGGGCATGGATTTGATCCGCCAAATCGCAGAGATGTATGCCATCCAACAATTTGAAACGGAAATCCTAGCGGCTTCTGTTCGTACTTCTAAGCATATTGTAGAGGCTGCTTTGAGTGGAGCGGATATCGTTACTTGTCCATTAAAATCCTACATGGGATTATTGAACCATCCTTTGACGGATATTGGCTTGGCGAAATTTTTAGCGGATCATAAGAAAGCTAATGAAGCGGCTAATGCCTAAGCATGCTGTCAAAAGCTCCTAGCCTAAAAAGGAATCCCGAATTTTAGATGATCCTAAAATTCGGGATTCCTTTTTTTAAAACTAAAACGCTTATCCTTTTGTCAAACGATCCAAAGTCATTTCAATCAATCCATCTACTAATCCTTTGGGGTCTTTACTAAAAGTCTGTTCTACCCGATTGGCCAAAATAGCATTTAGGCTCAAGGCCTGATGTCCCAAGAGCTTCGCCAAACCATAGATTCCTGCTGTTTCCATTTCAAAATTAGTAATGCGTAGATCATTATACCTAAAATCTCCTAGGCCAGTCAACAAATGTTCCTGCGAAGCTTTAAGCCTTAAATTGCGACCCTGTGGCCCATAAAAGCCAGAACAGGTCGCTGTAATCCCCGATAGAAAATCAGGGGCTAGTCTTTTCCGCAAGTCCTCATTTCCGGTAATCAAATACGGCCGCAATGGAAAACCAAAATCTTCTTTGACAGAACGCATCAACTCTAAGAAAATAAGGGTTTCATTGGCATCATTCGAAAAATCATAATAGTGCATTAAGCCTTCCAAGCCTAAACCGTGACTAGAAGCAATGAAGCTATCCACAGGAATATCTTTTTGCAAAGAACCAGAGGTACCAATGCGGATGATTTCCAAGCTAGTGGTTTCCTCTTTAAGGGTTCTACT
>CAYQRA010001210.1:0-1505 GCA_964419315.1 uncultured Saprospiraceae bacterium
GGGGTGGTACAAAGACTCCGGGGCTTGGGCATCACTGATATTTATGCCGGAGTCGATGACAAACTCGATGTCTTAGAGGAATTCCTTTATACCTATGAACTCAATGCCAATGAGGTGCTCTACATGGGTGATGATGTTCCCGATCTGGAAGCCATGCGAAAAGTAGCCTTACCGGCTTGCCCCAAAGATGCCGCTACCGAAATCCTAGAAATCTCTCAATATGTCTCTGCCAAAAAAGGTGGAGAAGGTTGTGTCCGCGATGTCATTGAAAAGACGTTGCGTATCCAAAGTCGTTGGATTGAGGAGTAAGGGCTAATTTTCGGAGATCCTCTTTTCCAAACTATAAAAAACTGCTCCATTGGCCTACCTGCGTTTGATCCGATTTCCCAATTTGTTGATCGTGGTATTGACGCAATTCCTTTTGCAATATTTGCTCGTCGTTCCTGCTTTAGCAAATGGCAATATTTCTCCAGCCCTTGATCTTCCTCATTTTATCTTACTGGTTATTTCTACGCTGCTAATTGCAGCGAGTGGTTATGTCATCAATGACCTCGTCGACTACCCTATCGACTTAGTCAATAAACCGGAGAAGGTAATTATCAATCGACTTATTCCAGCTACACAAGCTTGGAATTATTATTATGGTCTCATTGCGGTTGGCTTTATCATTTCTCTTTATCTCGCTTGGTATGTCGATAATCTTCCACTGGTCTTAATTTATCCAACGGCAGTAAGTTTTTTGTATTGGTATTCCACCAAATTGAAGGCGACGGTCCTTTGGGGAAATATGATCGTGGGACTCTTTTGTGCCTTTGTAGCGGGGATTGTCTTTTTTGCAGAACGCCACCGCATTGCTCAATTGATCGACCAAGCGCCTACGGCAGCAAAAAATCCCTTGTTGATTGGTGCCGCTTATTTGGCCTTTGCTTTTTGTGCCACCTTGTTTCGTGAAATCATTAAAGACATGGAGGATGTATTGGGAGACGAAGCAGGGGATTGTCGAACTTTTCCCATCGTTTATGGAATACCCAATGGAAAACGGATGGCTGGTTTTTTTGGCTTGGTTTTACTTTTCGGAGTCGCTTCCTTGGGTTTTCGTTTGGGACAAGAAGGACAATGGCTATCTTTGGGTTTTGTAATGGTAGCAATTGTGGGACCTTTGCTTTTTGCGCTTTATCGCTTGTGGAAAGCAGAAGAGAAACAGGATTTTTATTTTTTGAGTCAGTTTTCGAAGTATGTAATTTTGTCAGGGGTCTTTTTGATTTTGTTATTGGGGTGAATGTTTGTTTTTGGGTATCCTGCAAATTGCGCTGATTTACATCGTTAACCTCCAAGGTCGGTTTCGCAGATTGATTGCTTTATTTTCTGTGAAAACTTGCGCAATCTGCCGGCAAGCAAAATGCTAACTATTTATCTATGAACTACTTTAAATACACTGTAATCTAAATTTATTTTCATTTTGAGCTTGTCTTTTTGTCCTACTCTTCGTCTCGTACTCGTTATGA